>NZ_JABXEM010000183.1:0-23924 GCF_013372595.1 Myxococcus sp. AM011 | reverse complement strand
CCCGAGTCCGGACACGTTGTTTCAATCCCTGCCGCTGTGTGTCTCCCCCTCACCGCCCGCCTCCCAATCCCTGACGCAACGCAATATCCGACCACCCTTCCGGAGCCCCTCGAGTCCTTCCAGTGCCTGACGCACTGCAATACTGATTCAGTATTCATGTGCCGATGACCAGAAAGGTGAATCACCCTTCAACTTCATTTGCCGCCGGGACCACCCGTTTGGTACGGATCGCTGTGCTGTCACGGAAAGACGTGCCAGCGTCTCTCCACACAACATCAGCTAGCGATTGCAACGGAGCTACACATGGCAACGCGTCGCAGGGTTTTCCGCGCGGTGGTGGCTGTTGTCGGCCTGTTTGGAACGGCGTGCTCGGACCAGGAGCCGGGCGGCGAAGGTCCCGGGCCGGACACGGAGGTCCCCGCCGCGGTGAAGGCGTGTCGTGAGCGCATCGCCGCGAAGACGTCCGAAGTTCAAGCGGCGAGCATCGACATCGCGACGTGGTCCATCGGCGACCCCGAGGAGATGAAGGAGATCACCACGGCGGTACCGCAGACGCAGGAGACCTACCGCACCTATGACGGCAAGTACCGGCCCCTGTCGAACCATCCGGGCTGCTCCGTGAGCAACCTCTACTACGACAAGGCGAACACCACCGGCACCACGCCGTACACGGACGGCAACAACGACGGCAAGTGGACCGGCAACACGGCCTTCGGAGGTCCCAACAGCGCCACCGGGTTCATCGACGGGGACGTGGCGAAGATTCCGGGCTTCCCCTGTGCCGCCAAGGAATACGCCCAGCCCAACGAGGACACGACGAAGCCCATCATCATCCTCGTCCACGGCAACTCCACCCGGCCGCACACGTGGGAGAAGTTCATCCTGCCGCCGGGCACGACGGTCAACACGGCCACGGAGAACGTCCAGTTCACCGGGGACACCGCCGCCCGCGCGCAGCTCGCGGAGACGCTCATCGCCCAGCGCTATCGCGTCATCGCCGTGGACTTCCGCACGGACGTCGTCCCGGGCATCGACCCGTCCACCAACAACACCACCCAGAACGCCGCGGGCAACATCGACCACGGATGGTCCACGCCCATCCTCCAGTCACTCATCAAGGCGGTGATGAAGGACCAGCCCAACCGGAAGGTGGCGCTCATCGCGCACTCGCTCGGCGTGACGGTGGCGCGCGACGCCCTGCGCCGGATGTACGTGGAGTGGCGCTCCGGCCTCGCGGGCGCCGTCAACCCCTTCCCCCAGGTGAGCCACGTCATCCTCGGCTCGGGCGCCAACCACGGCGTGTCCACGTATGACCCGGCCGCCGGCTCGCTCTGCAGCACCAACAACACCATGCGCGGCACCATCGTCTGCGAGATGGGCAGCCGCTCCAACTACTCCCAGACGTACTTCCACAAGCCGCTCAACGGTCCCCGGGACTTGTTCGCCACGCCCTGCGCGGATGGTGACTACGCCTTCGGCAAGACGGGCCAGTGCGGGGAGAACGTCGTGAAGTACTACACGCTGACGATGACGGACAAGGAGCGGGGCACCAACTACCAGGACTTCTACGTGTCCGAGGCGGCCTCGCGCATCGAGATGGAAGGCTGCGTGACGAACACGCTGACCACGCTCAACGACTACGACACGAGCGGCTACTTCAACCGGGGCTTCATCGCCAACCACTTCGGCTCGCTCCGCTCGAACGCGGGGCTCGCGCTGACGCTGCGCTACCTGGGCGAGTAACCCCCTCCTCTCCCCCCCAGTCGGACCGGCGCGCGGCCTCCTCACCGCGCGCCGGTCCGAGCCCTTCCCGTCCTCCTCTTCGAGCCCCCCATGAAGCGACTTCCCTTCACCGCGTCCCTCTGCGTCCTGGCCCTCGGAACCTCGCCAGCGGCCTGGGCCCAGAGCACTGACTCAGCGCCCCCCTCTCCTCCCACCGTGGCCCAGGCTGAGCCCACGTCCACGCCCGCGCCCGCCGAGGCGCCCGCGCCCCAGGCCACCACCGACGCGACGTCCGCCGGAGAGCTCGCCGCCGAGAAGCCCACGGCGAAAGAGGCGGCCCAGAACCCCGAGGAGATGGCGGGCACCACCGAGGTCGTCGACACGCGCCCGCCGCCCGTCACCCGGCCGAGCCTGGCCGTGGGCAACGAGACGTTCTACGTGAAGCCCGTGCTCGCGCTCGCGGGCGGCCTCCACGTGGAGAACCTCATCCAGACGCTCAACCGCAACCGGGAGAGCCGCGCGACGACGGTGGCCCTCACCCGCTTCGGCTTCGAGGGACGCCTGGGGCAGTACGTCTCCTTCCGCAGCGAGTTCGAGCGCAACATCCGCGCGCACGGCTCCGGCGTGTGGGAGGGCACCGCGTCCTTCAGCGTCAGGGACCAGGTCATCCGGCTCCAGCGCTGGGACGTCACGCTGGAGGCCGGCATCATCGTGGACCCGGCCAGCGTGGACTTCATCTCCACGCACATCGCCGACACGCTGCTGGCGGACAAGTACACCCGAGACCCGCTGCTCTACAGCGGCTTCAACCGGGGCCAGGGCGCGCAGGCCGCCTACGAGTGGAACGGCTTCCGCGTGGGCATGGGCTTCACCGCGGCCAACCCGCTGAGCACCTCCAGCTCCTACCAGGTGGGCGGCTCGTTCGGCGGAGGCAGCCGCTTCTGGGAGCGCCCGCTGGCCAACTACCGCAACGGCCAGCCCGATGACGACCTGCACTTCCAGGTCCTCAGTCCCTCGCTGTCGTACTCGCACGAGCTGTTCGAGGCGAAGGCCATGGCCCAGGTCTTCGACGTGAACTACCAGACGACGTCGCGCACGGACCCGCTGCTGCACGGCAACAACCTGCGCGGCAACCTGCTGTTCAAGCTGCACGCGAACATGGGCATCCCCCTCTTCATCACCCCGTTCTTCAACTTCGCGCGCGTCACCAACGACGTGACGAACAGCACGCCGGGCTTCGCCGACCAACTGCTGGGCACCCGGTACACCGCCACCAGCCTGGGCGCGGGCGTGGACGTCAACCTCCACGGGCGCTCGGGCATCGGCGTGCAGTTCAACCGCGTCGCGGACCGCTCGCCGTCCTTCGTCGCGGCCACCCAGGACGCGCCCGCCCGCGAGCCCGTCACCCGCACCACGCAGACCTTCCTCAACATCGGTGGCACCTACTGGTTCACCGAGGACGTGGCGATTGGCGGCCGGTACGCGCGCTACCAGAAGAAGCAGGACGGCGTCCAAGACGAGATTGACGCGTCCTACTTCCTGACGCTCCGCCTGCAGATCTAGCCCCGCGCCGACGCACGCCACTTGATCCAGCCCAGAGGAGCAGCCCCCCATGGAAGCACCGGCGCAAGAGCAGCGGGACTCCATCCTGAAGGTGGCGGTGGCCAGCTTCATCGGCACCGCCATCGAGTGGTACGACTTCTTCCTCTACGGGACGGCGGCGGCGCTGGTGTTCAACCGCCTCTTCTTCCCGTCGTTCGACCCGCTCACCGGGACGATGGCCGCCTTCGGCACCTTCGCCGTGGGCTTCATCGCCCGGCCCCTGGGCGGCGTCGTCTTCGGGCACTACGGAGACAAGCTGGGCCGCAAGGCGATGCTCAGCGCCACGCTCATGCTGATGGGCGTGGCCACCTTCGCGGTGGGCCTGTTGCCCACGTATGAAACGGTGGGCCCCTGGGCTCCCGCGCTGCTCGTGCTGCTGCGGCTCATCCAGGGCTTCGGGCTCGGCGGTGAGTGGGGCGGCGCGGTGTTGATGGCGGTGGAGCACGCCCCCGCGCATCGCCGGGGGTTCTACGGGAGCTGGCCGCAGATGGGCGCCCCCGCGGGCCTGCTCGTGGCCACGGCGGTGTTCAGCTACTTCTCGAGCATGCCGGACGCCGCGTTCCTCGCGTGGGGCTGGCGCGTGCCCTTCCTGCTCAGCGCGGTGCTCATCGGCATGGGCGTGTTCATCCGGCTGAAGGTCGCGGAGTCGCCCGTCTTCAAGGCGCGCCCCAAGCAGGAGGCGGCCGAGAGCATGCCGGTGATGGAGGCGCTCCGTCAGTACCCGCGACAGATCCTGCTCGCCATGGGGGCGCGCTTCGCGGAGAACGGCTTCTTCTACATCATCACCACGTTCGTCCTCTCCTACGGGACGGAGCGGCTGGGGCTGCCTCGCACCACGCTGCTCAACGGCGTGCTCATCGCCACGTCCGTGCACCTGGTGGCGATTCCCGCGTTCGGCGCGGCGTCGGACCGCTTCGGCCGCCGCCCCATCTACCTGGCCGGCGCGCTGGGCTGCGGGCTGATGGCCTTCCCCTTCTTCTGGCTGCTCGACACGAAGGAGACGGGGCTCATCTGGCTGGCGATTACGCTGGGCATCATCGCCCACGCGGCCATGTACGGCCCGCAGGCCAGCTTCTTCTCGGAGCTGTTCGGCACCCGCGTGCGCTACAGCGCGGCCTCGCTCGGCTACCAGCTCGCGTCGGTGTTCGCCGGGGGCCTGTCCCCCGTCATCGCCACCGCGCTCCTGGCACAGTCGGGAGGACAGGCCTGGCCGGTGTCGCTCTACATGGTGTCCCTGGCCGTCGTCACCCTCGTCTCCGTCTGGCTGTCGGCGGAGACCTACCGCGCCCACCTCACGGACGCGCCTCCAGCAGGAGACGCGCTCAGCGAGCCGTCCAGCCACAGTCCATCACCTGCGCGGACCCCGTGATTCCTCCGGCGGCGTCCGAGCACAGGAAGCCGATGTAGGCGGCGACCTCCGCCGGCTCCAGCAGTCGCTTCACCGCCGCGGGCGCGAGCATTATCTTCTCCACGACCTCCGCTTCGGTGAGGCCGTGGACGCGCGCCTGGTCGGCGATCTGCTTCTCCACCAGCGGCGTGCGCACGTAGCTGGGGCACACGGCATTCACGGTGACGCCCCGGTCCGCGGCCTCCAGCGCCACCGTCTTCGTCAGGCCCATCAGCCCGTGCTTCGCGGACACGTACGCGGACTTGTACGGCGAGGCGACCAGCCCGTGGAGCGAGGACACGTTGATGATGCGCCCCCACTTCCGCGCATACATCAGCGGCAGCGCGTGCTTCGTGAGCACGAAGGGCCCCACCAGCATGATGCGGATGAGCTGCTCCCACTTCTCCTCGGGGAACTCCTCCACCGGCGCCACGTGCTGCACGCCCGCGTTGTTGACCAGGATGTCCAGCCGCCCCCACTCCCGCTCCGCCCGCCCCACCAGCGCCTTGCAGTCCTCGCGCGAGGACACGTCCGTGCGCTGGAACAAGGCCCCCGGAAGTCTCGCCGCCGCCTGGGCGCCGGCCACCTCGTCCAGGTCCGCCAGCAACACCTTCATCCCCTGGGCGGCCAGCGACTCCGCCACCGCGAGACCGATTCCGTTCGCCGCTCCGGTCACCACCGCGCACCGAACTGAAGGTGAATTCATGTTCATGTCGCCATGGTGACGGAACGCGCCGCCTGGGGCAACGCCGCTCGCACGGGCTTCGGATGCCGCACCCCGCCTTGAAGCGGATGACGCATTCAGGCGAAGGTGGAGGCCTTCATGACGGAACGTCCATCTCGCGCGGGGACCACCGGAGCCTGGTGGCATTGGCCCCGCTCGCTCGTGCTGGCGCTGGGGCTGGGCATCCTCGTCTCGCTGCCGTCCCTGAACGTGGGACTGCTGCTCGATGACCTCGTGCACCGGCTCGTCCTCTCCGGGCAGTTGTCCTCCATGGGTGACTGGGGACCGCTGACGCTCTACGAGTTCGTGGGAGGCCCGCGCTCGGACCCGATGCGCTTGAGGGAGTTCGGGCTGTTGCCCTGGTGGGCGTCCGACTCGCTGGTGGTGCGCTTCTTCCGCCCGGTGCCCAGCGCGCTGCTCAGCCTGGACGCATGGCTCTTCGACGACGCGCCCTTCCCCGCCCACCTGCACAGCCTCGCCTGGTTCCTGGGGCTGGTGACGCTGGTGGGGTGGTTTCACCGGCGCCTGTTGCCGCCCTCCGTGGCGGCGCTCGCCACCGTCCTCTACGCGGTGGCCGCCGCGCACCTGTTCCCCGTGGCCTGGCTCGCCTCGCGCCATCCCCTCATCTCCGCGCTCCTGGGACTGCTCGCCGTGGCCTCGCACGTGCGCGCTCGTGAGGACGGCTGGAAGCCGGGCCGCGTCCTCGCGCCGCTGCTGCTCATCGCCGCGCTCCTCTCCGGAGAGGCCGCGCTCGGCTCGGTGGCGCTGCTGGGCGCCTATGAAGTGTTCGGCCGCCGCGAGGGCTGGCGTCGGACGACGGTCGAGCTTCTGCCCTTCGCGGTCCTCGTCGTGCTCTATCTCGGCTTCTACGCGAGCCAGGGCTATGGCGCGCGCGGCAGCGGCGGCTACCTGGACCCCATCGGCGCGCCCGGAGCCTTCCTCGCCACCCTCCTCCAGCGCGTGTGCATCCTCGCGGGGGAGCTGGTGGTGGCCACGCCCTCCGACGTCGCCACCGGCACGCCCGCCCTGCACTCCGGCTTCGCGGCCTGGGGCGCGCTCACCACCGTGGGCGCGTTGCTGATGTTGCGCGCGCTCCGGCCACACCTGTCCGAGCAGGAGCGCGCCACGCTGCGCTGGCTGTTGCCCGGAGGCCTGGCCGCCACGCTCCCCGGCGCGGCGGGAGTCATCGGCGGGCGCGTCCTCATGGTGCCGCTGCTCGCGGGCAGCGCGCTGGCCGCGGTGCTCATCCTCAGGGGATGGGCGGCGGCCCGCGAGGCGTCCCTCCCTCGACGCCACCAGCTCCTGCTCCGGACCGCCGTCTTCGTCCTGGTCCTGGGCCACGTCGTGCTGGGGCCGCTGTTCCGCATGGGGCTGGGCATCGCGCTGGGGCACATCGCGGACGAGCAGTGGCGCATCGCCCGCGAGGCTCCGCCGTGCGCGGGGACCCTGGTCATGGTGGCCGCCTCGGACCCGAGCGTCTCCCTCTACGTGCCCGCCGCCATGCTGCTCCAGGGCCGGGCTCCTCGCCTCTACCGGCTGCTCAGCGCCGCGCCGCATGACCACATCATCGAGCGGACCTCTCCAGAGGCTTTCGACCTGGTCGTGAGCGGCACGCCGCGACACCCGGGCTTCTGGGAGCTGGTCAACCGGGACACGCCTCCGCCTGTCGGCACGAAGCTGCGGCTGGGGGACCTGAACATCACGGTGCTGGAGTCGAATGACGCGGGCTTCATGCGCGCGCACTTCGACTTCGGCAAGGCGCTGGAGTCGACCGAGCTGTGCTTCGTCACGTGGAGCGGAGACGGACTGCGCGCCATCACGCTTCCGCCGCCCGGCGAACATCTGTCTCTGCCTTACAGCCAGGGCCCAGCGCGGCTTTGAACAGTCGGACATGAACGGCTGTGAATGAGCCGACGCCGCTCGGGGATTCCTTTTGCCTGACGCGTGGGAACAGGGCCGGATTCGCCGCACTCCACCCTTGCCCCATCCGGCCCCATGACTCCACTTCGCCTCCTCCGTCTCGCGCCGCTGCTCGCGTGCGCTCCGCTGTTCCTCCTTTCCTGCGGCGACGATGACTCCGACGACTCCGTCGAACCCGGCATCGCCCAGTTCAAGGTGATGACCCGCAACCTCTACCTGGGCGGCAACATCGAGCTGCTCGCCACGGCGCAGGCTCCCCAGGACGTCCCCGCAATCGCCGCGCGCATCTACACGACGGTGCAGGCCACGGACTTCCCCGACCGGGCCAAGGAGATCGCGGATGAAATCCAGGGCTCCAACCCGGCGCTCGTGGGCCTCCAGGAGGTGTCCCTCTTCCGGACCCAGAGCCCCAGTGACTTCTCCTCCAATCCGGTGCCCAACGCGCAGACGGTGACGTACGACTTCCTGGCCATCTTGCTCGCGGAGCTGCAGAGCCGGGGGCTCAACTACCGCGCCGCCGCGACGGTGCAGAACGCGGACGCGGAGGTCCCCGCCGCGCTCGCCGGCAACGCCACGGACCTCACGGACGTGCGCCTCACGGACCGGGACGTCATCCTCGCTCGCGGGGACGTGCAGATCGCCAACGTCGTCACGGGCAACTACGTCTATGCCCAGGAGGTGCCCGTGGGCGGCGCGTCGATTCGCTTCCTGCGCGGCTACGCCAAGCTGGACGCCACGGTGGACGGTGCGCGCTTCACCTTCGTCAACACGCACCTGGAGACGTTGCAGCCCGGCAACGAGAACCAGGCCGCGGAGCTGGCCGCGCTCGTCGTCACGTATGACAAGCCGCTCATCGTCGTCGGGGACATGAACACCGGACCGGGCGCGGCGACCACCGGCTATGACGACCTCGTCAACTCGACGACGGGGCTCGCGGATGCGTGGACCACGGTGGGCACGGGCAACGGCTTCACCTGCTGCTTCAGCGAGACGGTGAACGACACCACCACCGCCGCGCTCGATGAGCGCATCGACCTGGTGCTGTACGCCGGGGACAACGTCAATCCCCAGTCCGCCGAGGTGGTGGGGGCGCTGCTCGAGGACCGCACGGCCGCGGGCCTCTGGCCGTCAGACCACGCGGGCCTCGTGGTGGAGTTCCGGTTGGATCGCTGAGCCGTGGACACAGGGGGCTGGAGGTCTCCCGAGGCAGGGAGTATTCAGCCCCCACATGGCTCTCCGCCTCGTCAAACGGCTCGCGCGGGACTGGTTCCTCCTGGGAATGCTGGGGGCCGTCGGGCTCGCCCTCCTCTTCCCTGACTTCGGCCGGTCCGGCGGCGCGATGCACGCCGACGTCGTCACCAACGTGGGCATCTTCGCCGTGTTCTTCCTCCACGGTCTGGGCATGCCCATGGCGCAGCTCAAGGCCGGGGCGCTCCAGTGGCGGCTGCACGTGCTGGTGCAGTCCTTTACCTTCCTCGTGTTCCCCGCCCTCTGGCTCCTGCTCAACCTGGCCTTCGGCGCGTGGGTTCCGGAGGACGTGGCGCTCGGCTTCCTCTTCCTGTGCGCGGTGCCGTCCACCATCTCCTCGTCCGTGGCGATGACGGGCGCGGCCCGGGGCAACGTGGCCGGGGCCATCTTCGACGCGAGCCTGTCCAGCCTGCTCGGCATCTTCCTCACGCCGCTCATCGTCGGGTTGCTCGCGCACACCACCGGGCAGTCGCTCTCGCTGGCGGAGGCCATCCGCAAGCTGTCCCTCTTGCTGCTGCTGCCGCTGGTGCTGGGCCAGCTCGCAAGGCCCCTGCTCGGCGCGTTCTTCGCCCGCTACCGCAAGTACACCAACGGCGTGGACCGGGTGTTCATCCTCGTCCTCGTCTACGCCTCGTTCTGTGACTCCGTCTCGTCCGGCATCTTCAGCCGACATGGTGGAGCCATCGTGGCGCTCATCCTGGGTGGCGCGGTGCTCATCCTCGCCACCGTGTTGACGCTGAGCACGCTGGCGGCGCGGCGGTTGAGATTCTCCACGGAGGACGAAATCGCCGCGGTCTTCTGTGGCTCCAAGAAGACGCTGGCCTCCGGAGTCCCCATGGCGCGGCTGTTGTTCGGCGCGCACCCGGGACTGGGGCTCATCGTCCTGCCGCTCATGTTCTACCACCAGCTCCAACTGCTGGTGTGCTCGGTGCTCGCGGAGCGCTATGCCTCCCGCCCGCCGACGGCCTGAGCCCACCGGTTGCCTGAGTTGAGGGCATCCCCGACAATGCATTCCGAGCAGCACGGCGCCTTGGAGAGACGGGACGGATGGCACAGACACGACGCGATCAGGGTGTGGCGGCGGTGCGACACTTCAATCGCTTCTACACGCAGAAGATTGGCGTGTTGGACGAAGGGCTCCTGAAGAGCGAGTTCTCGCTGACCGAGGCCCGCGTCATCTACGAGCTGTTCCACCGGGAGACGCCCACCGCCGCGGAGCTGAGCCGGGAGCTCGCATTGGACCCGGGCTATCTCAGCCGGCTGTTGCGCGACTTCAGCGCCCAGGGGCTCATCGAGAAGGTGACCTCCGCGAAGGACGGCCGCCAGCACCTGGTGAAGCTGACGGAGAAGGGAGAAGAGACCTTCGAGCGACTCAACAGCCGCTCCCACGACTCCATCCGCGCGCTCATCTCGCCCTTGCGAGCGGACGCGCGCCAGCGGCTCCTCGACGCCATGCAGACCATCCAGGAGCTGCTGGGCGACAAGCCCGCGGAGTCGGGCGCCAACGTCGTGCTGCGCCCTCACCGCCCCGGAGACATCGGCTGGGTGGTCCACCGGCACGGCGTGCTGTACAGCCAGGAGTACGGCTGGGACGAGCGCTTCGAGGCGCTGGTCGCCAGCGTCGCCGCGAAGTTCATCCTGGAGCAGGAGCCCGCCCGGGAGCGCTGTTGGATCGCCGAGCTGAATGGCCGCGGCGTCGGCTCGGTGTTCCTGGTCCGCGACACGAAGACGGTGGCCAAGCTGCGCCTGCTGCTCGTGGAACCCTCGGCGCGCGGGCTGGGCATCGGGGCGCGACTGGTGGACACGTGCGTGGCCTTCGCGCGCGAGGCCGGTTACCGCAAGGTGCGGCTGTGGACGGACAGCCAGCTGCATGCCGCGCGGCGCGTCTACGAGGGCGCCGGCTTCGAGCGCGTCAGCGCGGAGCCTCACCAGCAGTTCGGCGAGGGGCTCATCGGCGAGACGTGGGAGCTGAAGCTCTGACGAACGAGGCGGCCTCCCCGGAAGGAAGCCGCCTCGAAGTGAAGGCCCTCGTCAGCGGCGGGAGCGGAGTCCCACCGTGACGAGGGCATGCCGGTGAGCCGCTTGGACTACAGCGGCGTCACGCAGGCGCAGGTGCTCGCCGCGCCGTAGCAGGCGGCGCTGCTGCCCGCGGCGACCACGGAGTAGCAGGTGTTGTGGCCGGTGAGGACCTCGGTGTCGACGTAGTTGGTGGCCGTCACGGTGGCGACGCGCGCCTTGCCGTACGTGCAGCCGTTGATGCCGTCGGACTTCATCACCCAGTACTGCGTCGCGCCGCTGACGGCGCCCCAGCTCAGGGAGACCTGGCCCGTGGCCGGCGTCACCGTGACGGTGGGCTTCGCCGTCGGGCCGCCGCTACAGCCGCTGTTCACCGGCGCCGGAGTGGTACAGGCGATGTTGTGGCGGTTGAACGCGGCGTAGATGGCCGTCATGTGCGGCGTGCCGTCGTTGATGTTGCCGTTGTCGTCATCCGCCGCCAGCCACTGCTTGTAGCCGTTGGTGGCCGCGCAGCCATCCGACGTGCCCGCGGTGCAGTTGCAGGCGTGCCACGAGCCGATGTTGCCGCTGCCCTGGTAGAACACCTTGTTGCCGATGTTCTGCGCCGTGTTCCAGTCGTAGTTGAACGGAGCGGACTGGAGGTCGCGGGCGACGAAGTCCCACGCGGCCTGACGCACCGGGGACGCGGCGCAGTGCACCTGACGGCTGCACGGGCCCGTGCCGCTGGAGCAGCGGGTGCAGACGAAGTTCTGCGGAGTGGTGGGCGTGGGCGGGTTGTGGACCGCGTAGTCGGCGTCGCGGACGCCCGAGCAGTTGGTCGCGCACCATGCGGCCCCCGTCTGCGCCTCGTTCACGTTGTAGCCCGTGCCATCCGCCGTCATGCCGCAGCCGCTGCTGGTGGTCTGGAAGAAGCCATAGCCCACGCACGACGCGGGAGACCGGCCGCTGGTGGGAGTGGCGGCGGGGTTGAACGGCAGGCGGTACATGGACGCGATGTCAGCGTAGGCCTCGCTGGAGTTGCTCAGCGTGCCGGCCGTGTCGTTGTCATCCATGCCGTGGCCCCACTCGTGGTCGAACACGGCGCCAATCTCACCCGTGTTCCGGCACCCACCGCCGCTGCGGTAGAAGTTGACCGTGGAGCCGTTCCAGAAGGCGTTGCAGGTGTTGTTGATGTTGACGTTGGCCGTCATGGACGCCTGCAGCCACGCGTTGGTGGGCAGCCAGCCACGGGCCAACTCCTTGATGCGGTTGAGTTCGTAGAACGCGCTGCGGGTCGCCGCGGTATTGCCGCTCGCGGGAGACGGGCACGTGGTGGTTCCGTTCCCGAAGTTGATGTCACCCGAGCCGCTGCCGCTGATGGCGCCACACGAGTCGACGATGCGGATGTAGCGGCCCGCGAGCGTCGTGGTCGTCGTCCCGGACGTGTAGTTGTAGACGCCGTAGCCGTCCGTGTAGACGCCCGTGCCGACGTTGGCCCAGGGCATGGGGTAGTTGGGCTGCAGGACGCCACAGAACGAGCCCGCCGGGCAACCCGCGGGCACGCCCGTGTTGGTGAACGGGTAGACTCCGCCCTTCACCGACTGGTCGAAGTAGTGGTTGTCGTCCTCGAGCGCGAGCACGTCACCGGTGGCGGCATCCACCGTCACCTTCCAGCGCTCGTTCTCGTTCTGGAGCTGGAAGCCATACGTCCACACCAGTTGGTGGGCCATGCCCTTGGCGAAGCCCGCGCCCGGCACGGAGACCGGAGCGACTTCCAGGGTGGGCGCCTGCCAGACGTCGGCGGGGCTCTCGTAGAGGCCGAAGCGCTCGTGCGCCACGACGGTCGCCTTGTCCGCGTCCACCAGCGGCATGGGCGCGATTTCGACGTTGGACCACGACTCGGTGCCCAGGAGAATCAGGTTGCCGTGGCTGATGGTGGCCGCCAGCCGTCCGTAGCGGACGGGGATGCCCTGGTGCTGCTGGACGATGGAGACCTGCCAGAGGTCCGGGGTGATCTGGTCCACCCGGGCCTGGCCCAACTGGAGCATGTCCACGCCCACCGCCGCGCGGTTGGCCTCCACGAACTTGTAGACGAGGTCGGCGACGACGCCGCCATCCACCTTGTCCACGGAACGGCCGAGCTGCCTGCCCAGGCTCCCCAGGGTCAGCTTGTTGCCCACGCCATTGCCCGGGATGAGCGGGATGGCACCCTGGATGTTCGCCGCGGTGCCCGTGACGGAGTCGATGTAGATCTCGAAGTTGTTCCCGTTACGAGCGAAGAAGTCGTCCCAGACCTTCGCCACGTCGGGGCTCAGCTTGGGCAGGGCCTCTTTCAGAGGCACCTGACCGCTGGCCAGTGACAGCTCGGGCTTGAAGAACGCCTGAGTCGCCAGTGAGCCCTTGGTGGATTGGGCGCCGGGGTCGAACCCGAACGCCTGGGACGTCGCCATCACTGCCATACATACGGCGGCTTTCACGACGCTGCGCATGCGGTGCTCCTTCAGATGAAGGACCAACGGAACGAGGCCTCCAAGGAACCGGAATGGCTCCAGGAATCCCCGGGTTGCGCATAATCCTTATTTACTCGGAGTGCGCTCCCGCAAAGCACACTGAGTGTCGCCCCGCTGACATTGACTAGACGCGGTACGTGGCGGCCACCGTCTCCATGCGCGCGGCGACCTCGCGCAGCGACGCGGTAATCCGCTGGGAGCTCTGCAATCCCTGCATGGACTCTTCCATCATCCGGGACAAGTCCGTCACGGCGGTGAAGATTTGAGCGACGCCGGCATTCTGTTGCGTCACGGCGGCGGCGATCTGCTGAGCGGCGGAGGCGTTGTCCTGGATGATGCCGGTGAGCTCGCGAAGGCTGTCGCCGCTGGCGCGCACCTGCGTCAATCCGGTTTCAGCGCTGCCCTGGCTCTGCTCGGCCTGCCGGACGGCGCCCTGGATGGACAGGCGGATGTCGTCGAGGATTTCGCGGACGCGGCCGGTGGAGGTGATGGACTGGTCGGCGAGGCTGCGAATCTCGCGCGCCACCACGCCGAAGCCCTTGCCGTGCTCGCCGGAGCGGACCGCTTCGATGGCCGCGTTGAGGGCGAGCATGTTGGACTGGTCGGCCAGGTCCTGCACCGTCTGGGTGATGCCGCCAATCTGCTGCGTGCGCTCATTGAGGGCGGAGATGCTGCTGGCCACGCGGCCCACCTGCTCGCGCAGCTGCGCGAAGCCCTCCAGGCTCGCGGTGACGGTGGCCTCGCCGGCCGCCCCCACGCCCGTGGTGTCCATCCTTCCATTCAGCGCGGCGCGGAACCACGACGTGGCGCGCACCTGGGCCTCGTGGCCCTCGTAGGCCTCGCGCAGCCGCTCCTCGCTGGCGGACACCGCGCGGCCCTCCTCGGTGAAGAGCACCAGCCCGGCGAAGGACGGGTGCCGCTTCTCCAGGGCGACGAGCACCGCGTCGCTCTTGTCGAAGGTGTCGAAGAGCAGCGCGCCCCGGAGGATGGAGTCCTCGGACCAGCTCCGGGCGTTCGCCTCGCGCTCGGCCAGCGTGGACTCGACGAGGTCTCTCAGGCCCTGCGCCTCCACGAGCAACGTCGCGTGGATCTGCGCCTGGAGGTTGTCGGAGATGAAGATGCGGCCCAGGACGTTGAGCGGCGCCAGCGCGCAGAGCGTGAGCAGGGAGACCGCCAGCGTCAGGCGGGTGCGGAGGGAGAGAGCGTCGAGCAAGCGCATGGGCGGTCCGCGAGGAGGCTTCAGAGGTCGAGCAGGGAGAGGCCGATGGTGACGGCGCCGATGACCTGGCCGCCGTCGCGCACAGGCAGGGAGACCTGGATGACGTAGGCCTGGGAGGACTCGTCGAAGAAGGGGTGCTCGGTCAGCACCCGCCCCTGCTTGAACGGGACCTGGAACTTCTCTTCGTCCCCCTGCCAGTAGTCGCTCGTCCGCCGCGTGGCGCCCACCAGCGCGCCCTGGCGATCCATCACGAACGCCTCCGCCACCTTGCGCACGCCCACGAGTTCGCGGTGGCGCGCCAGCACCCGCGAGCCGGCCGCCTCCAGCACCCGCTGCTTGAAGGGTGTCATCGCCGGAGTGGACAGCCACGCGGCATCGTCCGCGCGAATGGACGCCAGCGAGACTCCCCGCGCGTTCTGCTCGCGCACCGCCCGCACCAGCTCAGGGTCCACGGCCATCCGCTGGAGCGCGGGCATCAGGCACTCCACCTTCTCGAGCTGAGCGACGCCGTCCGGGGGCACCCCCGCGAGCACCGTCAGCACCATGCCGAAACACCACATCCCCACCTCAACGCGTCCGCACGCTGTATCGGCGAGACAGACTTCCCCCTCTTCGCCGGCGGATGACTCCGACGATACATGACTGAGACATCTCACGTGAGCCAGGAGGGCAAAGGGGCCCTCCCCCTCCCGGTTCAAAGCCGCCCGCTCGGAGCCAGACGGACCCAGGGTCAAAACATGCCTGGCTGCTTCGAGTCACATGGACGCTTCAAGGCCCAGGCGAGGCCCGCCAGGGACGTTCAGCGGACGTGCTGCGCGAAGTGCTCCGCGAGACGCTGGAGCAGCTCGGCATTCTCTTTTTCGGCGGGTTCGAGTTTCGGAAGCGCGGCCTTCAGCTCCGCGAGGTCCTTGCCGCGTTGGCGGAGGTCCTCGGCGCCCAGCTCCAGCCAGCGCCCCATTTCCCGGGCGGTCAGCTCCAGGTGGAACTGGAAGCCGAACGAGGCGCCGAGCCGGAACGCCTGCTGGACGTAGCGGTCGGTGGAGGCCAGCAGCGTGGCGCCGGGCACGGCCTTGTACGTGTCACCGTGCCAGTGGGCGACGACGGTGCGCGGACGCACGCCGGCGATGACGGAGTCCTTGAGGCCCTCCGCGGTCCACCGCACCGGGCCCACGCCCACCTCGAAGCCATTCTTGCCGGCGAAGACCTCCGCGCCCGCGGCGTCCGCGAGGAGCTGCGCGCCCAGGCAGATGCCCAGACACGGACGCTCGTGGGCCAGGCGCTCGCGGAGGACGGACAGCGCCTCGCGCAGGAACGGGTGCTGGTCCGCCTCGTAGACGCCCATGGGGCCGCCCATCACCACCACCAGCTCCGCGTCCACGTCCTCGTGCTTCACGGAGCGGAAGCGATTGACGAGGGTGAAGCCCACCTTGGTGAGCGCGGGTCCCAGGAGTCCAACGCCCTCGTGCTCTTCGTGCTGGTACACCACCGCGCGCATTGAGAAGCCCTCCGTGTCCGCCGTCGCGCGGGCAGCCTACCCGGATTCCCTCGAGCCCGGGCGCGCGCGGCCACGTGCGGCGAGCTACCGCTTGTCGCCCTTGACGATGCGCAACAGTCCTTCTTGCGCCACGGAGGCGACGAGGCGGCCATCTCGCGTGTAGACGGAGCCGCGCGCCAGGCCCCGGGCGTTGCCCGCCCACGGGCTGTCCATGACGTAGAGCAGCCAGTCATTCACCTTCAAGTCGCCATGGAACCAGAGGGCGTGGTCCAGGCTCGCGCCAACGACTTGCGGCTGGAAGAAGCTGGCCGCGTGCGGCAGCAGCACGGTGCTGATGAGGTTGAAGTCGGACGCGTACGCGAGCACGTACTTGTGCACCTGCGGGTCATCCGGAAGCTCGCCGTCGGCGCGAATCCACACCGCCTTGAGCGGCTCGGTGGGCACGGGATTGAACGGGTCCGTGTAGGCCACCGGTCGCATCTCGATGGGCTTGTCGCAGAGGATCTTCTCGCGCAGCCGCGCGGGGATCCGGTCCGCCTGGCGCGCCAGCAGCTCCAGGTCCGTGGGCAGGCTCTCCGGAGGGGGCACGTCCGGCATGGAGGACTGGTGCGCGTAGCCGACCTCGTCTCCGTGGAAGGACGCCATCATGGTGAAGATGGGCTGCCCCTTCTGGATGGCGACGATGCGCCGCGTGCTGAAGCTGCCGCCGTCGCGCACGCGGTCCACGGTGTAGACGACGGGCAGGCTCGCGTCGCCGGGGCGAAGGAAGTAGCCGTGCAGCGAGTGGACATGCCTCGCCGGCTCCACCGTCTGGCTGGCGGCCGAGAGTGCCTGCCCGAGCACCTGCCCGCCGAAGAGCTGGCGGAAGCCCAGGTCCTGGCTCCTCCCCCGGAACAGGTTCTCCTCGATGGCCTCCAGCTTGAGGAGCTCCAGCAGCTCGGTCAGGACTCGGCTCATGCGCCCCTCCTAGCCGACGCCGGCCTCGCCTGTCTCGCCCTGAAGTGAGGCAGGCCTGCGCCATGGGACGGCTCTTGCCAGGCACGGCTGGAATGGCCCGCCCCGTCGCTCGTCAGGGAGACAGGCCCCTCGCCACGAGCGCGCCCCTGCACCGTTCCGTGTTGCGGACCTCGCTGTTGTTGCTGCCCACCCTGGCCCCCGCCGCCGAGCCCTCCCCCGAGTTGAAGCGTTGGTGGGGCCACGTCAAGGTCCTAGCTCACGGAGCTGACTCGCACCGTGGCCAACGCCCCCGAAAGGCCGCGCTGGAACGACACCAGCTTCTTCCGCCGCTTCGCCCGCGTCCCTACCCCGGAAGGCAAACAGGACACCCCCCTGAGCAAACCGTGACACCACCCCGCACCGCCGGGTAACACGCGTACAGGTGTAGCTTTCCATCGATGTGACAAATGAATGACGCCGGGCGTCATGACCTGCCAGGACACCGTCGCAAATCGCGAGGGGTGGCTTGAAGCGAGACACCCAAGTGCGCCACGCTTGTTTGCATTGAGACACCAGCGCGGCGCGGGCGACGGAACGCCCGAAACTTGGCGGGGGGCGAATGCAGTCAAACGTATTCACCGCGGTACTGATTCCTTTGTCGTTGGCCGTCATCATGCTCGGCCTGGGACTGACGCTGACGCTGGCGGACTTCAAGCGCGTCATCGTCTATCCGCGAGCGGTGATTGTCGGGCTCGTGTGCCAGATGCTGGTGCTTCCCGCCGGCTGTGCGCTCATCGCCCATGCCTTCGGACTGGGACCGGAACTCGCGGTGGGGCTGATGTTGCTGGCGGCCTCTCCCGGCGGCGCCACGGCGAACCTCTTCAGCCACCTGGCCCGCGGTGACGTCGCGCTCAACATCACGCTGACGGCGGTCAACAGCGCGCTGACGCTCTTCACGCTGCCGCTCATCGTCAACCTGTCCCTGATGCACTTCATGGGAGAGGACCGCGCGGTCCCCATGCAGTTCTCCAAGGTGCTGCAGGTCTTCGTCATCGTGCTGGGCCCGGTGAGCATCGGGATGCTCATCCGCTCACGCAAGCCGGGCATCGCCCAGGCGCTGGACAAGCCCATCCGGCTGATGTCCGTCGCGTTCCTCATCTTCGTCATCGCCGCCGCCGTCTACCAGGAGCGGGTGAACATCGGCGTGTACTTCAAGCAGGTGGGGCTGGCGGCGCTGAGCTTCAACCTGCTGAGCATGGCCATTGGATTCGTCACCCCGCTGGTGTTCCGTCTGCCACGACGCCAGGCGGTGGCCATCGGCATGGAGATCGGCATCCACAACGGCATCCTCGCGATGACCATCGCCATGAGCCCGCTGCTGCTCAACAACGCGACCATGGCCATTCCTCCCGCCATCTACAGCATCGTCATGTACTTCACGGCGGCCATCTTCGGCTACGCGGTGACGCGCCGCCACTCAGACGAACAGACGAGCCCCGCGGTTTCTCCCAGTCGTTCCTGAAGGCCTGAGCCGCGGTCTGCCTCGCCGCGGTCCCCCCTCACACCCGAGGAAGTGTCGAGATGATGCTCAAGCGTCTATCGCTGTCCGTTTGCACGCTCTGCCTGAGCCTGGGTCTGGTGTCTCCCGCGGCCGCGCAGCAATCCACCACCGCCGCCCAGCCGTCGGATGTTCCGACGACCGGGGCGCCCCAGCCACCGGAAGTCACCCCGGCCAACGAGCCGTCGCCGGCGCTCCCACCCCGGCCCATCCCGAACGTCCGGCTGTACATGACGAGCTTCAACCTGTTCCGGGTCAACCCCATCGGCCTGGAGACGCAGAACCGCCTGGTCATCCAGAAGCGGCTGCTCGACAGCGAGTCGGTGCTGTTCCGTGACACGTTCGTCAACGCCGCGGCCCTCATCAAGGCCAACCCCGCCTCGCTCAAGGTGGGCCCCCAGTTCGAAATCCAGCCCATCGCCCTGTTCAACGTGCGCGCCAGCTACGAGTACACGCGCTTCCTGGGCACCATGGGCTTCCTCCAGTCGTATCCGAACCCGCTGCAGGACTTCTCGGATGACGCGTTGGACCTGGGCGAGGACAACGCCTACAGCACCAGCGGCCACCACTTCATCGTGGAGCCGACGCTCCAGGCGAAGGTGGGCCCCATCGCGGTGCGCGCCAAGTTCAGCCTGGAGTACTGGAACCTGACGCTGCGCGACGGCGCGACGACGTTCTATGACCCGATGCTCGACTCGATTCTCGCGGGCAAGGGATGGGTCTTCACCAACGACTCGGACGTCGTCTACCTGTCCGGCCGCTGGATGTTGGGCGCGCGCTTCAGCGCCGTGTGGCCCCGCTACAACGAGGACCAGGGCGTCTCCGGAAGCACCACGGTCGACAACAGCCACATGCGCGTGGGTCCGGTCGCCTCGTACGCGTTCAACACGGACGAGGGGACGCTGTTCAACCGTCCCACGGTGCTCGGCATGGTGGCCTGGTACGTGAAGCACCCGAGCCGGCAGGAGCCCATGCCGTACATGCTCATCGGCTTCTCGTTCAACTCGGACCTGATGGGCGGTCGCTGAGTCGGGATGGATGGGAAGGGAGGGCTTCCTGGGCCCTCCCTCCCGCACCGGGCGGACTCAGTGCGCGTCGTCCGGACCGTGCGCGTGGCCGTGCTCCAGCTCCTCGGCCGTCGCGGCGCGGACGTCACTGACGGTGACGTCGAAGTGCAGCGTCTTGCCGGCGAGCGGGTGGTTGTAGTCCACCACCACGAGGTCGCCCTTGATCTCCTTGATGAGGAAGTCCACCTCGTCCCCATCGGGGTCCGTGGCGGTGAGGATGCCTCCCTCGGTCAGCTCCAGGCCCTCCGGGAACTCGCTCTTGGGAACTTCCTCGATGCCTTCCGGGTCATGCGGCCCGTAGCCGTCCTCGGGGGGGATGACCACTGACAGGGAGTCCCCCTTGGCCTTGCCCTCCAGGGCCTTCTCCAGACCGGGGACGACCTCCTCGTGGCCCTGCAGATAGACGAGCGGATCTCCAGGCTCGCTCTCGTCCACCATCTTCCCATCGCCAAGGTGGAGCCGGAAGTCGATGGAGACGACACTGTCCTTCGTGATTTTCATGGCGCCTCTCTTAGCGCAGGCCGGGGTCCAACGCTCCCATCATGTGCTCGGTCGACCTGCGGGTAGGCATGGGAGCGAGCCGGCCCGCCCGAAACCGGACGCAAGGGCTTTCAGACGCCAGGGCGCGGGGGCCGGGCGCCTGACTCCAACGCGCGGCCTCGCGTGCTCCGGTCGATGCGGCCCTCCAGGCGAACGATGCGGCGCCGATGGTCATCCGGCAACTCCGCCGCCGCCGACAGGCGCGCGTGGCGCAGCGCGCTCGCGAGGTCCTTGAGGGAGTGCTCGTAGAGCTTGGTCAGCTCCAGGTGGAGCGTCGCCGCCTGGAGGCCCCGGGCCGAGGCCAGCCCCTGGAGCAGATGTTCGACGGCGACCTGGGACTCGCCGGCCATGCGGGCCAGCCGTGACGCCAGGGCATGAGCCTCCACGCCCACCGTGCCCGCGCCGCCCGTCGCCGCCCGGGCGAAGGCCCGTGCCCGGGCGAGGTCTCCGGCCCGGAGCGCGACTCCGGCGAAGCCGAGCAGATCTCTCGGGTCCTCACCCGAAGGCACCGCGGTGCCGTCCCCTGCCCTGAACTTGCGCACGAGTTCACCCAGGAGCGCGGCCAGCAGGAGCAGGTCATTGGCGTTGTGCTCCAGAACCGGCGTCAGCGCGGAGCCGTCCCCGCCGCGCAGGTAGCGGAAGTACAGCTCCGGAATCAGCGAGCCATCCACGTCGTCGACGCGGCGGTGGCCGAGCACCTGCTCCTCCACGTGCACCAGCCGCGTGCCCGCGCCCCGGTGTTTGAAGACGCGGCGCGCGCAGTGGAGCAGGTCCAGGTGGGGCAGCTCCGGCGGTGTTGCGACGCGGTTGAGCACGAAGCGCGTGCGAAGGAGCGGCCAGTCGAAGCTCTTGCCGTTGAACGTCACCAGGCACGAGGACGTGGCCATGCGCGCGGCGAGCACCCGCAGCATGGGAGCCTCCTCGCCCAGTTTGCGCAGGAAGAGCTGGTGGACGCGCAGCGAGCGGCCCTCGAACCACGCGAGCCCCACGAGGAAGGGCACGGTGCCGGTGCCGCCCGCGAGCCCCGTCGTCTCCGTGTCCAGGAAGAGCATCCGCTGGAAGTCCACGCCCGCCAGTTCTTCGTGCAGCGCGAGGCGGGCGACCAGGTCCCCTTCGACGTCCAGCGCCCCCGCCACGGGCGCGGAGCCGTGCCGGTGCTCGGGGGACAGCAGCGTCTCCGACACGTGGACCGTCCCGTACGGCGTCTCCCGCGGCACCACCGGGAGCGGACCCGGGCGAGGCTTCGCGGGAGTTGTCCCCCGACGCGCGGCCGTCTGGCCCTGGCGCTCGGACCAGTCCGCGAGCATCCGCCGGAGGGCCTCGATGCGCGGGTCCTTCGGGGCCACGGGCTCGGCACCCGTCGTCTGGGACAGCGCTGACGCGGCGCCCGACGAAGCCATCAGCGCCTGGGACGGCGATGGCGTGGCCGCGACATCTTCGTGCGACACCTCCGCCGGATGGGCGTCGACGGATGACGGGTACGAGGCCTCGGCTCGCGGAGTGGATTCGACGCGAGGCTCCGACGAGGGCTCGGGCAGCGTGGCCACGCGACTCGTCGCGGGCTTGCCTCCCGGGCCCACGCCTGTCAGTCGCGCCAGCTTTCGCTTCAGGTCCACGCGCCGAGCCTCCGCCTACTGCACGCCCGCGATGCCGAGCACCGACAGGAGCTCCAGCCCCAGCCGCTTGCGAGGATGCGGGTCCACCGGAGCCTGTCCGGGCATGACACCCGACGCGGGACCGATGCAGGCGGGGCAGCCCTCCTCGCAGGCGCACGACTCCAGCAGGCGGCGCGCGCGCACGAGCAGCTCGTCCCGCTGGTCGAAGAGTCGCGCGGCCAGTCCCACGCCGCCCGGCACGTTGTCGTAGAGGAAGATGGTCGGGTCGAACCCCACGCCGCCATCCTTGCGCGGAGGTCCCTCCGCGTCGTCGCGGCTGCCGAGCGTCTTGCCCACGTCCCTCGGGTCGATCATCAACCCCACGCAAGCGACGGTCCGCAGCGCGGTGGCCACGCCTCGGAGCGCGTCGATGACAGCCGGGCGCGGTGCATTCATCGAGCGCACCACCGACTCCGGCACCGTCAGCCAGAGGGACGTGGTGTGCATCTGCATCTCCGGGAGCGCCACGTCGCCGTAACCGACGTTCTCATGCGTGTGGTACTTGATCTTCTTGTAGCCCACCACCTTCTCGATGACGCTCACCTCGCCCATGCCGGCATGCAGCTCCGGCCCCATGGGCGCGCTCTGGTCCTCTTGAATGACGTTCACGCGCACGTACGTCATCGCGTCCGTGAAGTAGTCCGGCGCCACCTTGCGGACGAAGGCCTTGTGGTTCTCGTAGTCGAACTTCTCGACTTGATACTGCTCGCCCTCGTGCTGATAGATGGCCTGCTCGTGCAGCATCGTGTGCGCCGAGCGGAAGTCCATCTCCGCCAGCGTCCGGTCCGTGCCGCGCTCGATGATGACGACGTTGTCCCAACCCACGCTGCGCAGGGACACGTGGTTGGCCGGGTACGCGTCGGAGGACCAGTGGAACACGCGCCGGCCCCCCTCCCCCGCCGTGGGATGCACGACTTCGTGCTGCGCGAGGAAGCCCAGCGCCTCCGCGGTCGACTCCGGCGGCACGTCGCCAAAGGGCTCGCCCTCCTCGAAGGGCAGCTCGAAGGAGGCGCACTTGAGATGCTGGACGAGGATCTCCACGTTGTCCGGGTCGATGCGCGCGTGCTCCACCGGCGCGCCGATGAGGAAGCGCGGGTCCCCCGCGAGGTACTGGTCCAACGGGGCGCTCGACGTCACGAGCAGCGCCAGGCTCCCCGCGCCTCGACGACCCGCGCGACCGAAGCGCTGCATCAGCGCCGCCACCGAGCCCGGGTAGCCCGCGCACACCACCGCGTCCAGCGAGCCGATGTCGATGCCCAGCTCCAGCGCGTTGGTGGCGACGACACAACGCACCTCGCCCGCGCGCAGCGCCGCCTCCGTGGCCCGCCGAGTGCCCGGCAGATAGCCGCCCCGGTAGCCCTGGATGAGCGCCGGGTCCAGCTTCTCCTCGACGAACTTGTCCCGCAGGTACTTGAGCATCACCTCGATGTTGTTGCGCGACTGGCCGAACAGCAGCGTGGACACGCCCGCGCGCACCAGGTCCGCCGTCAGGCGCACCGACGTCTTCAGGTAGCTGGCGCGGATGCCCAGCTCCGCGTTGACCACGGGAGGGTTGAACACCATCACCCGGCGCTCCCCTGCCGGCGCCCCGCTCTCCGAGACGAGCTCCACGTCACACCCGAGCATCCGCCGCGCGTGCGCCTGCGGATTGCCGATGGTGGCCGACGCCGCGATGAACACCGGGTCCGAGCCGTGGAAGCGCGCCACGCGTCGCAGGCGTCGCAGCACGTTGGCCAGATGTGAGCCGAAGACGCCGCGATACGTGTGCAGTTCGTCGATGACGACGTAGCGCAGATTGGAGAACAGGCGCGCCCAGCTCGCGTGGTGCGGGAGGATGCCCGTGTGCAGCATGTCCGGGTTGGTGAGCAGGACGCCCCCGCGCTCCCGAGCCGCCCGCCGCGCATCCGCCGGAGTGTCTCCGTCGAAGGTGATGGCCCCGTGAGACAGCCCCGCCTCGCGCATGAACGCGCGCAGGGACTCTTCCTGATCTCTCGACAAGGCCTTGGTGGGAAACAGGTACAGGGCCCGCGCCTGTGGCTCCCGCGCGAAGCGGTCCAACAGCGGCAGGTTGTAGCAAAGGCTCTTGCCGGAGGCCGTTGGTGTAGCAATGACCAGGTTCTTCCCGGAGCGGGCCAGACGGAAGGCCTCGGCCTGGTGGGAGAAGAGCTGCTCGACGCCGCGCTGGCGGAGGGCTTCGCGGACCTGGGGAGCCACCTCGTCCGGAATGGGGGCGAAAGCGCCCACGCGGGCGGGAGTGGCCTCGTCGAGGGAGAAGCACGGCCCCAGCCCCTTGTCCGCCTTCCACTGCTGAAGCACGGAGTCCAGGCCCCGGGGGGCGTTCCAGGG
>NZ_JABXEM010000182.1:0-23933 GCF_013372595.1 Myxococcus sp. AM011 | reverse complement strand
GGCAGGAGGAGGGTGGGGAGAAGCGACTGGTGGGCTACGTGGTGCACGCGGAGCCGTGGGACGCGGAGGCGTTGCGGTCGCGGTTGGGGCAACGACTGCCGGAGTACCTGGTGCCGAGCGTACTGCTGCGACTGGAGGGACTGCCGCTGGCCCCCACGGGCAAGGTGGATCGCAAGGCACTGCCCGCGCCGGGACGGCCGCAGCTCGCGTCGCGCGGTGCGCATGAGGGGCCCCGCGACGAACTGGAGCGGAAGCTGGTGCGCGTGTGGGAAGAGGTGCTGGGCGTGAGTCCCGTGGGCGTGACGGAGGACTTCTTCGCGCTGGGCGGCCATTCGCTGATGGCCATCCGGCTGCTCGCACGCATCCGAGGCGCGGTGGGCAGGGCGTTGCCGGTGTCGACACTCTTCCAGCGCGCGACGGTGGAGCATGTCGCGTCCGTGCTGCGCCGGGAGTCAGCGACGACGTCCACGTGGAGTCCGCTGGTGCGACTCCAGGAAGGGCTGGGACAGAGGCCCTTCTTCTGTGTGCACGCGGTGGGTGGCACTGTGCTGAGCTACGCGGAGCTGGCGAAGTCGTTGGGGCCCGAGCAGCCGTTCTTCGGGCTCCAGTCGCGTGGACTCGAGGGAGATGTGCCTCCATGCGAGAGCATCCCGGAGATGGCGAGCCTCTATCTCTCCGCGATGAAGGAGGTGCAGCCACGTGGGCCGTACCGGCTCGGAGGCTGGTCGATGGGAGCCAGCATCGCGTGGGAGATGGCGCACCAGCTCCAAGCGCAGGGCGAGCGGGTGGAGGTGCTCGCGCTCATCGACGGCTTCGTGCGTCCGTTCGACGGAGAGGGCTCCGCGCCTGGGCACGATGAGGCCCGGCGCTTCGGCGCGATGTTCTATTCGGACCTGATGCGCGCGGCGGGGAACGTTGTCGACCTGACGGATGAAGGGCTCGTGCGACAGGACCCCGAGGCGCTGATGCGCACCCTGGCGGCGACGAGCAGTGGAGTCCAATCACTCGAAGTCCTGCGCCGGGTCTTCGAGGTGAACCTCCTGGCGGCGTGGAGCTACGTGCCGGCGCCCTACGCGGGGCCTGTCGTCTCCATCGAGGCCACGGGCACCACGCGCGTACACGGCTGGGAGCAGGTGACGACGGGCGAGCTCACCGTCCACGCGATTCCGGGCGACCACTACTCCATCTTGCGCGGGCCCGACGTGACACGGCTGGCGTCACTGCTGCGTGAGTGCTTCGAGCGGACCCAGGACGTCACTGTTCGCGCTTCGTGACTCCTGGCACGTGCAAGAGAGCGGCGGCATCCCACCGCTCCCGAACTGCTCAGTACCGCCGGACGCTCTGCTCCGGGCCGGAGCCGCGGATGCGCCAGACGGTGAGGCGCTGCGAGTTGGTGTGGCTGACCACCATGCCGTCCTGCTGCATCTGCTCCAGCAGGCGGTTCGTCTTCAAGCGGTCCAGGCCCACGGCCTTCGCCAGCACGTCACCGGGCAGGCCGGTGATGTTGCGGCGCAGCTCGTTGACGATGGCCTTCTTGAACTCGTTCTTCTGCAGGCCGTCCAGGTCCTGCGTCTTCCACGCCTGGAGCACGCCCGCGGCGATGAGCACCAGCGTCAGAATCGCCACCAGCGGATAGATGATGTGGCTGTTCTGCTCCAGGACCTCGAAGTACTTCGGGGACATGGAGGAGACAGGACGGGTGTAGTCCGGCACGATCTGCGCGAGCAGGCCGGAGAGCTGCATGGACATTGCGGGAAAGGTCGCCACGGCTCCCCAACTCTAGGGGGAGCCGCGCCTGCCCCGCAACTCGCACGCCGCGTCAGACGACGCCCATGGCCTCGGAGGCGCCCTCGGCGAACAGCGTCGTGTCCGCCTTGGCCAGCAACATGGCGAGCCCCTCGCGCGACTGGGCGCTGATGGCCACCCCGCCCCGCGAGCGCAGCAGCGTCTCCACTTCCTCCGCCGGCATCAGGTCCGCCTTGTTCCAGACCATCAACCGAGGCTTCTCCATCAACCCCAGCGACGAGAGGATCTTCTCCACCGCCTCCACCTGCTCGTCCCGCGCCGGGTCCGCCGCGTCCACCACGTGCAACAGCAGCGTCGCGTCGTACAGCTCCTCCAGCGTGGCTCGGAAGGCCGCCACCAGGTCCTTGGGCAGGTCCCTGATGAAGCCCACCGTGTCGGTGATGATGACCTCGCGCTCCTGTGGGAAGCGAAGCCGGCGGCTCGTCGGGTCCAACGTGGCGAACAGCTTGTTCTCCGCCAGCACCTGCGCGTTGGTAATCGCGTTGAGCAGCGTGGACTTGCCCGCGTTGGTGTAGCCGACGATGGAGATGACTGGCAGCTCGCGCCGGTTGCGCTGCGCGCGACGCACGCTGCGCTCCTTGCCAATCGCGTCGATGCGCTTCTCCAGATGCGTGATTCGCTCGCGCACCCGGCGTCGGTCGATTTCGAGCTTCGTCTCGCCAGGGCCTCGTCCGCCGATTCCACCCGCGAGCCGGCTGAGCGAGTCGTCGCTCTGCACCAGCCGGGGCAGCCGGTACTTCAGCTGCGCCAGCTCCACCTGGAGCTTGCCCTCCGCGCTCTGCGCCCGCTGCGCGAAGATGTCGAGGATGAGCTGCGTGCGGTCCAGAATCTTGAGGCTGGTGGCCTCGCCGATGTGGCGCCCCTGCGACGGGGTGAGGTCCTTGTCGAAGATGAGCAGGTCCACCATGGACTGCATCGAGCGCAGGTTCAGGTCCTCCAGCTTGCCCCGACCGATGAGGTAGCGAGGGTCCGCCTCGCGCTTCACCTGGAGCACGCTGTCCACCACCTCCACGCCCGCCGTGCGGGCCAGCTCCCGCAGCTCCGCGAGGCTCGCCTCCGCCCGGCCCCGGTTTCCGTCCAGGCACACCGCGACGAGGATGGCCTTCTCCCGGCCTCCCACCGCGCGCGCCGCCGCCTTGCGGCTGAACTCCTCCTCCAGCGCGCCCAGCGTGTCCGTCAGGTCCGGCTGCTCCCCGTGCACGGAGGGCAGGGTGGAGACGTGCCAGAACTCACCCGTGCCGTTCTCCGGTACCAGGTAGGCGTAGTGCAGCACGCCCGGCAGGCCCTCCTGGCCCACGCCCACCGCGGCCACGCAGTCCAGGCGCAGGAGCGCGAGGTCCGTCAGGTCGTCCTTGGTGAGGGGCTCGCTCTTGAGGTGCGTGTGCACCAGCCGCAGGCCACGCAGACGCACCTGACCCGCGCGAGCACGACCGATGTCGGGCAACTCGAGCTTGTGGGCATTGCCCACCACCACGTGCTCGATTTCACCCTTCCGGTTGATGAGCACGCCCACCTGGCGGTTCGTCTCGTGGGACAGCTCGGTGAGGTGGCGGGCGAGCTCGGGCGACACGATTTCGTGCGGTGACACGCGCCGGCGGAAGGTGTTGCGCAGCCGGTGCTGCTCGTTCGCCTTGAGGCCCAGGGTGTTGCCGAAGATTTCCTTCAAACGCTTGCTCCTCTGACGAGGACCGGCCGTCCCCGTCCTTCCCGGCACTTTATACGGCGCCGCGTCCAGGTGGCTGACACCACCGTTCCGGGCCGGATTGCCGGAACCGTAGTGAACACACGGCCCTTGCGCGCTGTTTCCGTTTCCGTCCTAGGCTGCCGCGCGTGAGTCACTCGGGACGTAACGCCCTGCGCGCCGCGAAGCGCGTGGTCGTGAAAATCGGCACCAACGCCCTCACCCACGCCACCGGCCGGTTCAACCGCGAGCACTTCGTGGCGCTGGGGCAGGACCTGCTCTGGGCCGCCCAGGGGCGCGAACTGGTGGTGGTTTCCAGCGGCGCCATCGCCCTGGGGATGGAGCGATTGGGCCTGTCCGCCCGGCCCCGGGACATCCCAGGCAAGCAGGCGTGCGCCGCGGTGGGACAGAGCCGGCTCATGCAGGCCTACGAGGACGTCTTCGGAGGGCAGGGCCAGGCGGTGGCGCAGGTGCTCCTCACCCACGAGGACATGCGCGACAGGCGGCGCTATCTCAACGTGAAGCACACGCTGGAGCGTCTGCTGGCCGCCAGCGTGGTGCCCGTCATCAACGAGAACGACACCGTCTCCGTGGACGAGCTGAAGTTCGGCGACAACGACACGCTCGCGGGCCTGGTCGCGGGCGTGGTGGAGGCGGATGCCCTCATCCTCCTCTCCGACGTGGATGGACTGCACACCGCGGATCCGCGACGAGCCGCGGGCGCCAGCCTCCTGGAGACGGTGGAGGTGGTGACTCCGGAGGTGCTGGCCCTCGCGGGAGGCACGTCCAGCGGCGTGGGCACGGGCGGCATGGCGACCAAGGTCCGCGCCGTCGCGAGCGCCGCCGAGCAGGGCATCCGAGGCGTCATCACCTCCGGCTCCGTGGCCGGTCGCCTGCGCGCCGTGCTGGAGGGCGAGCCCGTGGGCACGCTCTTCGAGCCGACCGGCGCGCGCCGGGGCTCGCGCGCGGCTTGGATTGCCCATGCCCTGCGCCCGCTGGGCACACTCACCGTGGACGCCGGGGCGCGCGAGGCCATCGTCCAGGGCAAGCGCAGCCTCCTGCCCAGCGGCGTGCGCGGCGTGGACGGGGACTTCGACCGGGGCGACCCGGTGGATCTGGCGGACGAGTCCGGAGCGGTGTTCGCGCGGGGCCTCGCCTCGTATGACGCGCAGGAGCTGCGGCGCATCGCTGGACGGCGCACGTCCGACATCGAGTCGGTGCTGGGCTACCGCTACCTGGATGAGGCCGTGCACCGCGACGACCTCGCGGTGCTCTAGCGGGAGACGGAAGGGACGCGAATCAGATGGAGCAGGCGGAGGAGCCGTTGCCGCCATCCGTGCTCAGCTGCATCAGCGCGCGGAACTCCGGAGAGTCCACCTTCATCAGGAGCAGCGACACTTCCAGCTCACCGGGCACGCGGCCGAGCTGCAACTTGCGCTGCTGTCCGTGCAGGAGCGCGAGCTCCGAGTGACCCTTGGCCTCCGGCAGGAGCAGGTCCAACTGGAGGAGGAACGACTCGCCCTCCGCGCGGGGCATCAGCACCAATCGGTAGTCCGCGAGCGGAGCACCCGGACGACGGCGCTCGGCGCGCAGCGTGCGGCCCGTCTCTCCCAGCAGCTTGGGCTGGGCGACCAGCCGGCCTTCGCGCCAGACTTCGACGGCGAAGTAGAGCGGCTCGGCTTCAGCGGACGAAGGCATCACCCCACAGGCCAGCCCCAACAGCAGTGCCAGCCCGGCAACCACGTTACGGAAGGTGCGGTTCATGGTGAGGTTCCCTTCTGAAGCTGGCGCAGGAATATCCCAAGTCGCGCCCATAGTGCGAGCCCTCCTTGGTCGGCTTTCGGGTTCCTACCTGATTGACAAATATCGCACAGGTGAATACCTGCTTGCCTGTTCAGTCGTGGCCAGCTAACTGCCTGCCCCCCGCACCGGCCGGGCCGTCGTTTCCCGCTGTCACGTACCCCTTCCTTGACCCCCCGGGGTCCGCCCGGCATCGTCGCCGATCTTCCCGAATGGACCGCACCGAACGCATCCTCGACCTCGTCGCTCTCTTGCTCGACGCCCGCGAGCCCATCAGCTGGGCCGAGCTGCGCGAGCACTTCCCCGCAGACTACGGAGGCTCGGACGACGCCGCCGAGCGCAAGTTCGAACGCGACAAGGCAGAGCTGGTGGAGCTGGGCTTTCCCCTCACCTATGTCCAGGGCGATGACGAGCGCCGCGATGGCTACATCGTGGACCGTGACGCCTACTACCTGCCGGAGGCGGACCTGACGAAGGAGGAGCTGGCCGTGCTCTACGCCGCCGGCTCCGCGGCGCTCGCGTCCGGCGTCTTCCCCGGCAGGGATGACCTGGCGCACGCGCTGCGCAAGATTGGCTTCTTCGCTGGCGAGTCGCTGCCCACGCCCAGGGTCCGCATGGAGCTGGGCGCCACGCAGGCGGGACAGGAGAAGGAGGTCTCCGCCCGCCTGGAGCAGCTCTGGGAGGCCTGCGCCGCGCGCAAGTGGGTGGAGATGTCCTACGCCAGCCCCAAGCACCCGGGCACCACGCAGCGCAAGGTGGACCCGTATGGGCTCGCGCTGCGCCGGGGCGTCTGGACGCTCGTGGGCTACTGCCACCTGCGCGGCGGTCTGCGAACGTTCCACGTCCACCGCGTGCGTGAGCTGAAGGCGAACACCGCGCGTCCTCGCACGCCGGACTTCCAGGTGCCGGAGGACTTCTCGCTCGACAACCACGTGGCGTACTTCCCGTGGCAGCACCGCTTCCACGAGCCGGTGGAGGTCGTGTTGCGGTTGTCCGGCGCGCTGGCGTCGCGTGCCTCGGGCCTGTTCCCGGGCGCGGTGCTGGAGACGGTGGCCGAGGGCGGAGTCACGCTCGCGCGGCTGCGGGTGAGCTTCCTGGATGGACTGGCGCGCTTCTGCCTCTCGCTGGGGGCGGACTGTGTCGTGGAGGGGCCGGAGAGTGCCCGCTCGCGGCTGAGGGAGATGGCCGCGCGCGTCGCCAACCGCCATGCGGACGCGCTGGAAGACAAGGTGAGCGCATGAGCAACGTCCACGAGCGGCTCCGCCGCCTGCTGTTCCTCGTCCCGTATGTGTCCAAGCACCCTGGCGTCACGGTGGAGTCGCTCGCCCGAGCCCTCAACATCAGCCGCGAGGACCTGCTGGAGGAGCTGGACCTGCTCACGTGCGTGGGCCGGCCTCCCTTCAACCCGGACGACTACATCGATATCTACGTGGACAATGACCGCGTCTATGTGGACCTGGACCAGCGCCTCTTCGCCCCGCCCCGGCTGACGGCGGGAGAGGCCGCCGCGCTGGCCGCGTCGGCGGAGCTGTTGCGCCCCGCCTCCGGTGACGCGCTCCAGAGCGCCCTCCAGAAGCTGGAGCACGTGCTGCCACCCCAGGTGCGCGAGCGCTACCGGGAGATGTACCGGAAGATTGATGCCTCCACCGAGGCCCCCCAGGCGCTCGGGCCGCTCACCCGCGCGATTCTCGAAAGACGAGAAGTCATGTTCGGTTACGCCAGCCCGGGCCGGGCCGCCGAGCCGCGCCGGGTGCGTCCGTATGAGCTGCTCAGCCACCGGGGACAGTGGTATCTCCAGGGTTTCTGCCACACCCGGCAGGACGCTCGCCTGTTCCGGTTGGACCGGATGGAAGACCTCACCGTCACTGAAACGCCATTTCTCCCCCCGCCCGACGCCCGGGCGGACGTTCCCAACCCGGCCCGGAGCAGCTCCGAGGCGTCTGTGCGCGTGCGGTTCTCGCCCGTGGCGGCGCCCTACGTGAAGGAGCGCTTCGGCCAGGACGCTCGCCCGCTTGCCGATGGGGGCGTGGAAGTCCTCGTGGCCGGCGACAGCGAGCGCTGGCTGACGCAGTGGGTGCTGTCGTTTGGTGGCGAGGCGGAGGTGATGGAACCGGTCTCCGCGCGAGCGGCCGTTGCCCGAGCGGCGCGTGCCTCGATAGGATTGTAGGGCCCCCATGCCTTTCCAGCTGACGATCTCCGAGGGAAAAGACGCCGGCAAGGAGTTCGTCTTCGACCAGGACTCCGTGCTCATCGGTCGTACGTCCGAATGTGACGTCGTGCTGTACGACCCGGGCGTGTCCCGCAAACATTGCCGCCTGTTCCTCGATGGCGACGCCTACAGCGTCGAGGACCAGGGCAGCGCCAACGGCACCTTGCTCAACGGCACCGCGGTGCAGACGCAGGCCCTGGAGGACGGCGACAAGCTGACCCTGGGGCCGGTGACGTTCGTCTTCGCCTTGATGACGGAGGAGTCCACCGGCGAGGAGGAACTGCCCGCCGGGGCGGAGGAGGGCGCGAACAGCACGCGCATCGTCTCCGTGGACGCGCTGAAGCGTCAGCGCAACAAGGGCGTGGCCCTGGCCCCGGATGGCGCGGACGAGGAGTCCCTGGAGGAGATTCGCCAGGGCGCCACCCGCAACAACCTGCGCGCGCTGCGGCCCGCGGGGCAGAGTGGTTCGCGCGCGGCGCTGGCCGCGTCGAACGAGCCCGCGGCCATCGAGCGGGCTCCCGCCTCGGCCCCCGCGCCTCGTCGTCCGCAGCCCAGCTCCGCGCCCGTGCGCGCGCGGCCGTCCGCCAATGCCGGAGCTGGCGCGGGCAGTGGGCTGTCCGCCGCCGAGCGCGCCCGCATCCGCCGTGAGTCCCCGGGCCTGGTGGCGAGCGCGAAGCTGTTCTGGGCGGACGCCAGCAACATGGTGCGCGGCGGCCTGGTGGGCGGCGGCGTCGCCGTGGTGCTGGGCCTCTTCGGCCTGTTGTACTGGCTGGTGCTCAGCGAGGTGGACATGGGGCCGGTGGGCGAGGAGCCCTCGGTGCTCACCCAGCAGCCCATCCGCGACTCGTTCGGCCTGGGGCCGGACGTGACGTGGGCCCGGGCGGACATGAAGATCTTCGAGTGGGAATACACCGCCGCCACCAAGGCCGTGGTCATCCTCCACTACCAGGCGCAGGGCATCTCCAAGGACGAGGTGATGGTCAGCGTCAACGGCGTGGACGTGGGCAAGGTGCCCCCGGACACACTGGCCAGCCAGGACCGCTCGCTGGAGCTGATGATTCCCTCCCAGCACCTGAAGAAGGGCGAGCCCAACCGCATCGTCTTCGACAACACCAAGAATCCGCCGGGTGAGGACCCCTGGCGCATCTGGAACGTGTGGGTGGAGCGCGCGCTCTTGCCGGACCTGCTGCCCGAGGAGTTGCTGCGTCAGGCCACCGAGTCCTACAAGCGCGGCCGGAAGAACAACGACACGCCGGACATCGGTGCCCGCAACCGCTACGAGGCGTGGAAGTCCTTCCGCGAGTCGTGGCTGATGCTGGAGGCCCACCCGGAGCCCAAGCCGGACCTCTACTACGAGGCGCAGGAGCGCATGAAGACGGCCCAGCAGGAGCTGGACAGGACGTGCGCCAAGCTGCTGCTGGAGGTGGAGGGCTACTACAACCAGGGCAACTACAAGGCCGCCTCCGCCACGCTGGACCACATCAAGCAGTACTTCCCGGAGTTCGACCAGCCGTGTGCCACCCGCGCCGAGAACAAGCGCGGAGAGTACGGGCTGTAGCCGCTTCCTGTTTTCGCCGGGATGCACCGTCCCCCAGTGGACGGTGCATCACCCCGTGGGGCCATTCAGGCGGCCCTTCGGGTTGCCGGCCCGGGGCGCCGTCCTCAACGTAGGAGGACCATGCGCGACCTGGAGGCGATGAGCGAGAGGACGGGAGTGTCGGGAGAGGTTCCTCCCGAGCCCGGCTGTGCGCGGAGCCCCCTGCCGGAGCGAGCGCCCGTCTGGAGCCCCGGGGTCTCCGGCCTGCTCCTGGCGCGCTACTACCTGCCTCGTGGACACGCGGTGACGCGCGGCAACGCGTGCGTGCTGCTGCGCGACGGCGTGGAGGCGTATCCGGCGATGCTGGACGCCATCCGGCGGGCCCGGCGCTACATCCGCCTGGAGACGTACATGTTCATCACCGACGCCGTCGGTGAGCTGTTCGGCCAGGCGCTCGCGGAGGCCGCCGAGCGCGGCGTGCACGTGAAGGTGCTCTACGACGCGGTGGGCTCCTGGACGAGCCGCAAGGGCTACTTCGAGGAGCTGCGCCAGCGCGGCGTGGACATCCGCTCCTTCAAGCCCTTCAACCTGTCGCGCGGCTGGCGGCACCTGCTGCGCCGGGACCACCGGAAGATTCTCGTCGTCGACGGCGAGGTGGCCTTCACCGGCGGGGTGAACATCTCCGAGCACTGGGCCCCGGAGGGGCAGGGCGCCGGTTGGCGCGACGACGTGCTGCGAATCGAAGGCCCCGCGGTGCACGTGCTGGAGCGGCGCTTCCTGGCCACCTGGCGGATGATGTTCCAGGACCGCATCCACCGCTGGGCGTCCGGGCTGCAGCACCGCCTGCGCCGGCGGCGGGGCGCTTCCTCCCCGCGCGGACCCACGGGCCTGGCGGTGCTGTCCAGCCGGCGGAGCATCCACCGCGCCTACGTGCACGCCATCCAGCGCTCCCGGCGCAGCGTGCTCATCGCCGCGGCGTACTTCATGCCGGACCGGAAGCTCGTCGTCGCCCTGCGCGACGCGGCCAAACGGGGCGTGGAGGTGAGCCTGCTCCTCAACGCCCGCAGCGACCACCCCCTGATGGAGTTCGTCACCCGGGCCTTCTACGAGAAGCTCCTGGGGGCGGGGGTGCGCATCTTCGAGTGGCAGCGCGGGGTGCTCCACGCGAAGACGGCCGTCGTCGACGGGGCCTGGGGGACCATCGGCTCGTTCAACCTGGAGCGGCTGAGCCTGGCCTTCAACCACGAGGTGAACGCCGTGTTCGCCGACCCCCGGCTGGGTCAGCAGTTGGAGGCCTCCTTCCGGACGGACTGCGGCGACTGCCGCGAGGTGACGCTGGCGGAATTCCGCCGCCGGCCCCTCTGGCGCAAGCTCCTGGAGCGCGCCCTGTACAGCCTGCGCAAGCTCATCTGACGGATGGGGCTTGTCTCCGCCCTGTCTCGCCGTGACGGGACAGGGTGTCGGAGACGACATTCCCCAGCGGGACGCATGGTTCCGATGAGCGGGGCTGGACTCTTGCTGGGTCAACAGTCCATCGCAGGATGCGCGCGCAGGAACCCTTTGCAACGCGTCAAAGGCGAGCCTAGAAGTGCCCACATCCTGCGCACGGAAGGGCACCTCACATGACCGACAGTTTCGGCACGAAGTCCAAGCTTCAGGTGGGCTCGGCCACCTACGACTACTTCAGCCTGAGCAAGCTGGCCAAGGCACATCCCTCCGTGGATCGCCTGCCCTTCTCGTTGAAGGTGCTGCTGGAGAACCTGCTGCGCAACGAGGATGGCCGCGTCGTCAAGCGCGAGCACGTCGAGAAGATGCTGGCGTGGGACCCCAAGGCCACCCCGGACGTCGAAATCTCCTTCCACCCCGCGCGCGTGCTGCTCCAGGACTTCACCGGCGTGCCCGCCGTGGTGGACATGGCGGCGATGCGCGAGGCCCTGGCCACCATGGGTGGCGACCCCGCCAAAATCAACCCGCGCAACCCGGCCGACCTGGTCATCGACCACTCGGTGCAGATTGACTCCTTCGCCACGACGGCGGCCTTCAAGGAGAACGCGGAGCTGGAGTTCGAGCGCAACCGCGAGCGCTACGCCTTCCTGCGCTGGGGACAGAGCGCGTTCAAGGGCTTTGGCGTCGTTCCGCCGGACATCGGCATCTGCCACCAGGTCAACCTCGAGTTCCTGGCGCAGGTGACGTTCCGTCAGGGCACCACGGTGTACCCGGACACGCTGGTGGGCACCGACAGCCACACGACGATGATCAACGGCCTGGGCGTGGTGGGCTGGGGCGTGGGCGGCATCGAGGCGGAGGCCGCGCTGCTCGGCCAGCCCATCACGATGCTCATCCCCCAGGTGGTGGGCTTCAAGCTCAACGGCGCGCTGCCCGCGGGCGCCACCGCGACGGACCTGGTGCTCACCGTCACGCAGATGCTTCGCAAGAAGGGCGTGGTCGGCAAGTTCGTGGAGTTCTTCGGCCCCGGTCTCAAGGGCCTGTCCCTCCCGGACCGCGCCACCATCGCCAACATGGCGCCCGAGTACGGCGCGACCATCGGCTTCTTCCCCGTGGACGAGGAGAGCCTCAACTACCTGCGCTTCACCGGCCGCCCCGACGCCGTCGTCGCCCTCACGGAGACGTACGCCAAGGAGCAGGGTCTGTGGCGCAAGGATGACGCGCCGGAGCCGCTCTTCACCGACACGCTGGAGCTGGAGCTGTCCACCGTGGTGCCCAGCCTCGCGGGCCCCAAGCGTCCGCAGGACCGCGTCCCGCTGACGGACATGAAGTCGGGCTACGAGAAGTCGCTCGTGGAGATGCTCGCGGCCGGCAAGAGCAAGGGCGAGGACGACGAGGGTGGCGGCAAGGCCAAGGCCCCCGCGGCCGAAGTCGCTCCGGAGCGGCTGGCCCAGACGGTCACCGTGAAGCAGGGCCGGGAGAGCTACCAGTTGGGCCACGGCGCGGTGGTGATTGCGTCGATTACGTCCTGCACCAACACGTCCAACCCGGCGGTGCTGGTGGGCGCGGGCCTGCTGGCGAAGAAGGCCGTGGAGAAGGGCCTCAACCCGAAGCCCTGGGTGAAGACGAGCCTGGCCCCGGGCAGCCGCGTCGTCACCGAGTACCTGCGTGACTCCGGCCTGCTCCCCTACCTGGAGGCCGTCGGCTTCCACGTGGTGGGCTACGGCTGCACCACGTGCATCGGCAACTCCGGTCCGCTGACGGAGCCCGTCGCCAACGCCGTCGTCGAGGGCGACCTGGTCGTCGCCGCGGTGCTCTCCGGCAACCGCAACTTCGAGGGCCGCATCAACCCGCACGTGCGCATGAACTACCTGGCCAGCCCGCCGCTGGTGGTGGCCTACGCGCTGGCCGGCGAAGTCGGGCTGGACATGGACAAGGAGCCGCTCGGCCTGGACCCCAATGGCCGCCCGGTGTTCCTCAAGGACATCTGGCCCACCAACGAGGAGATCAAGACGGTCATCCGCGCCTCGGTGAAGCCCGAGCAGTTCCGCAGCCAGTACGCCAACGCCATGGACGGCGACGCGCTCTGGCAGCAGCTGCCCGTGGGCAAGGGCTCCACGTTCCAGTGGGATGAGAAGTCCACCTACGTGCGCAAGCCGCCCTTCTTCGAGAACCTCCCGAAGGAGCCCAAGGCGACGCAGGACATCAAGGGCGCGCGCGTGCTGGCGCTCCTGGGTGACTCCGTCACGACGGACCACATCTCGCCCGCCGGCAACATCGCCAAGACGAGCCCGGCCGCCAAGTACCTGATGGCGGAGGGCGTGGAGCCCAAGGACTTCAACTCCTACGGCGCGCGTCGCGGCAACCACGAGGTGATGGTGCGCGGCACCTTCGCCAACATCCGCCTGAAGAACCTGCTCGTCCCCGGCGTGGAGGGTGGCGTCACCGTCCACATCCCCACCCGCGAGCGGATGAGCATCTACGACGCCTCCATGAAGTACCAGGCGGACAACACCGCGCTGGTGGTGCTGGCCGGCGCCGAGTACGGCACGGGCTCCAGCCGCGACTGGGCCGCCAAGGGCACGCAGTTGCTCGGCGTGAAGGCCGTCATCGCCAAGAGCTTCGAGCGCATCCACCGCTCCAACCTCGTGGGCATGGGCGTGCTGCCCCTGCAGTTCGAGGCGGGCCAGGACGCGCAGTCGCTGGGCCTCACCGGCCACGAGACGTTCGAAATCACGGGGATTGCGCAGGACCTGGCGCCGCAGAAGAAGCTCACCGTGAAGGCCACGGGCGAGGGCGGCACCAAGGAGTTCACCGCGGTGTGCCGCATCGACACGCCGAACGAGCTCGACTACTACCGGCACGGCGGCATCCTCCAGTACGTGCTGCGCCAGCTCGCGAAGGCGTAGTCCTCCTAAGAAGACAGAGACCGGCACCCGCTTTCCTCGGCGGGTGCGGGACTCGCACAGCGGCCCGGAGTGCCCTCGTGGCGCTCCGGGCCGTCGTGTCTCAGGGCTCCTTGAGTCGCGCCCAGGCGGCGCGGTAGCGGGCCAGCCGCTCCGCGTCCTTGGCCGTCACCGCGGTCAGCCGGCGCACGTCCATGTTGTCCTCCAGGTCCGCGAGCTTCACCCGGCGCGCCAGCGCGTCCGGCCGCAGCCGCTCGATGAAGGCCTCGTACGTCTCGTGCTCGCGCCGGGTGAGTCCCTCCAGCGCTCGCAGTACCGGCTCCGGGTAGCCACCTTCCCGCAGCCGCTCCAGCGTCCAGGGCGTGTCCTCCACCACGTCGTGGAGGATGGCGACGGTGCGCTCCTCCTCCGTCTCCAGCCGCATCATCAACCGCAAGGGATGCAGGATGTAGGGCTGGCCCGCCTTGTCCCGCTGACCGCGGTGCGCCTCCACGGCGAGGGCAATCGCGTCTTCGAGCGTGGGCATTCCAGGTGTCCTTCGTGAGGGAGAAGCGTCAACGTTACCGCGAGTCAGGCGCGGCGTTCAGTTGTGGTTGCCGGAGCCCGTGCCCGTGGTGCCCTGCGACGTGTTGGGGCCTCCGCCGCCGTTGTAGCTGAGCAGTCCCTCCACGGCGAGGGTGCTGGGGTTCTGCGTCCCGTCGCTGCGGCGGGGGCGCAGCGTGGAGGAGATGCACACCGCGCCGACGACGGCCACCTGGTCATTGTCTCGACGCCAGTTGGGCGCGACGGGGTCGTACTCGTCCTCGTTGTCGCGGATGTACAGGTACACGTCCGGCTTGCCGTCACCGTCCACGTCCGCGAAGAGCGCGGGGTTGGTGGCCAGCAGCGTGGGGGAGAACGGGTCCGCGGGCGCCGGGTTGAAGGTGGAGCGCACCGGATTGTGGATGGACGGCGCGGCCAGGTAGGTGTTCCAGCTCGCGTAGTTGCGCCCGTAGTAGCTGCGCGCGAGCTGCAGGCCGCTCTCCGCGCAGCTCTGTCGCTGGCCCGCGCGACTGCTGGCGACGGCGCGCACGCGCTCTCCGCCCGCGTACACCATGAGGCTCGCCACCAGGCCCAGCAGCACGGTGACGAGCATGACGACGACAATCAGCGTGGCGCCACGGGCGGCGCGGGGAAGGGACTTGCGCGGCTTGGAGTGCATGGCGCTCACAGGTTGGCGGCCGCCAGGTTGGGCAGCTCCAGACGGCGGGTGTAGAGGCTGCGGTAGAAGCCATCCGCGACGACGGCGGCCGGCGGCACGTTGTTCTCCGTGGCGATGCGCTTGTCGTCCGCCAGCACCGCGGTGCTCTGCGTGTTGCGGCGCGGGTTGCGGCCGGTGGCCACCACGCTGACGCGCACCGTGCGCAGGCCCGGCTGGAAGGCGGAGGCCAGCCCGTGTCGCCACGTGTACTGGGCCGGGTCCTCCTGGCCCGTGGTGTCGAAGCCGAAGGCCACCTGCAGGTCCTCCACGTTCTCCTGCACGACGAAGGGCTGCTCCGTCGCCAGCTCCGAGAAGGGTCGGCCCAGTGCGTCCGCCAGCAGCCTGCCCTCCGTGCGCAGGAGCGACGGACGGCCGGACGTGGGGTGGGGGCCGATGAAGAAGTGCAGCAGCCGCACCGGATAGACGAGGTCGCCGCTTTGATACCCGCCCCGCTCCGGCGCGTTGGAGAAGCCCGAGGTCCCCGCCTCGTCGTAGTTCACCTGGCCCGGCGTGCCCGGGCTCTGCGGGGAGATGACGACGTTGGAGATGAGCGCGGCGCTCGTCATGTTGCTGACCAGATGGAGCGAGTCCGACTTGAGGCTCTGCGTGCAGTTCACCTGGAGCACGCCCGTCCCGGGGCGCACCACGGAGGCCGCGGCGCCGGGGGTGACGCAGGGCTCGCCCAGGTAGTCGCGGTCCGGCACCACCAGCCACAGGTCATCGCTGCCATCGGCGGTGGGGGTGCTGGAGTTGGTGCCCGCGCCGGTGGTGCCATCGCGGCCGAAGATGGCGCCGACGCGCACGGGCACTCCGCCCTGGCGCACCCAGATGCCACCAGGCGCGCCGGCCCCCGCCTGGCGCACCATGTTCATGAGGGCCTCGCCCGCGAGCCGGGAGGCGTCATGGCTGTCGGCGGTGTGCTCCGTGTTGTGGATGACGCGGCTGCCCGCCATCATCAGCGCCGCCGCCGCCGCGATGATGATGGCCGTGAGGGCCAGGGCGACCATCGTCTCCAGCAGCGTCATCCCTCGCAGGGCTCTCATTGGACGAACACCTCGTTGTGGAACTGGGCGCGGTCCGCGGTGTCGCCCTTGCGCACGACGCGGGTCCACACCGTCACCGGCCGCGAGCCCGCGGGCAACAACGCGGTGGCCGACGGCGGCACCTCGAGCGGCAGGCCCGTCGTCACCAGGACCTCCCGGCAGTACGTCCCCTCCGGCAGCGCGGCGTCGTTGCACGCCGTGCCCGCGGGGATGCCCGCGAGCGGCTCCACGTGCCCGGTGGCGGACAGCATGAAGTACGCCCCGGAGCTGGGGTCCCCCGTCACCGGCACCGTCGGGTCCGCCCGCCAGGGCGCCGCGCCGGGCGCCAGCGTGGTGGGGGGCTGCGTGGGACGAGGCACCGCCCGCGCGAGCAGCGGGCCCTTGGCGGCCAGCCACAGCCGCTGCGTGCTCGCCTCGAGCAGCAGTCTCTTCACCTGGAGCAACTGGCCGTCATGCACGTCGCGCGAGGCGAACACGATGCCGCCCACCGCCCCGGTGGCGGCGAGCGCCAGCACCACCATGGCGATGAGCACTTCGATGAGACTGGAGCCCCGGCGGGTGAGCCTTGAGCCCCGGCGGAGGACGCGAGCAGGCGAGCTCATTCGAAGAACCTCTGGCTCCAGTTGAGCAGTCGGAAGATGAAGCCTCCCTGGCCATTGACGCGCAGGGTTTCGTCCGGGCTGGAGGCGCCCGTGTTGGTGGTGTTGTCGATGCGCGTGTTGGTGATGCGGCTGACCTCCAGCCCCACCACGAAGTCCTGCGACGTGGTGCCGCTGTCGCGGTGGTACACCGTCACACCGCCGAAGTTGGCCAGGCTCAGCCCGGGCAGCACCGTGGCCGCGGCGCCCGCCGAAGTCGCGGTGTTGCCCAGGTCCAGCTTCCAGGTGTTGCCCTTTGTCGTCCCGTCGACCGACATCAAGTCCCCCAGCTTGCCGTTGGCGGTGCTGAAGTACGCGGTGCGCCCGGCCACGGTGATGTTGCCGTAGATGTGGCGCGGGCCCGCGAAGGACAGCGGGAAGGGTGGGGGCTCCTGGAGCACGCCCTGGTCTTTCGCCAGCGAGTGCGCTCCCGACGCCGAAATCGCCGAGCCATTCAGCTTGAAGCCAGCCTCGCCCATGGGCAGCCGCCGCTTGCGGTCCAGCAGCGCCAGGTGCACCTGTCCCGCGGCGGTGGGCTGCACCCAGTCCGCGCCGCCGGTGCCCACCATGGCGACCAGCTCCCCCTCGTAGCCCTCCAGGGCGGTGCCGGTGGCGATGGTCTGCGGCAGCCGCGCCAGCGCCACGTTGGTGGTGATGGGCCGGCGCTGGGGGTCGGTGGATTCGGTGTCCAGCGCGGAGTACTTGCAGGGCGACGTCTCCGAGCACGAGGGGCCCAGGCGCAGCACGTTGGAGTTCTGTCCGGTGGCGCCGTCCAGCTCCCACAGCCGGCCCTCCATGTCGCCCACGTACAGCCGCGAGGCGCCGCCCGTGTCCGTCAGCACGGTGGGCGCGGTGGGCGCGGTGTTGTCCACCCAGCTCTGGGTGAACTCCTGCTCCCACTGCCACAGCTTCTGTCCGGTGGCCGCGTCGATGGCGAAGACCTCCATGCCGAACGTGGGAGCGCCATACGCGCCCGAGCTGCTGGAGGCGACGAAGACGGCATAGGTGGGCTCCAGGCCCTGGCGCACCACGCCCACGGACAGGCCGCGCGTGCCGCCCAGGCCTCCGTAGTTGTAGAGGCCGGAGGGCTCGCGGCCCGGGTCCGTCTGGGGCGCCATGAGGAAGCGCGCGTCCTTCTCCTTCCACTTCACCGCCCACTGCGTGCCGCCCGTGTCGCGGTCCGCCAGCTCCACCGGAGCGTGCGGCGGGAAGGCGCCCGTCTGCGCGTGGCTGCCCGCCAGGTGCCACAGCATCACCGGGCGCAGGGGGTTGGTGATGTCCACGGCGAACAAGTCCCGGCCCGGGTTGCCCACGTTGGCCACCAGCACGGTGTGCCACTCGCGCTTGCCGCTGCCCACGAAGTCCGCGAAGACGTCCATCACCACCGGCGCGCTGTTGACGCGCGCATTGTTGCTGCGCAGCCACGGCAGTTGCGTGGCCGGCAGGAAGCTCCACAGCTCCGTGCCGCGCGGGGGCGTGGTGCCGCCGCTGAAGCTCGCGCTCCAGTTCTTCTGGAAGGCGGAGTCCGCGGCGCTGACGTTGGGGAACGACAGCGTCTCCGCGGGGCCCGCGTAGCGCGCGCCGCCGGACACGTAGAAGGCGTGGAGCTGTCCGTCCAGGCCCGCCGCGTAGGTGACGGTGGGGCGGGGCGCGCCCCGGTCCGGGATGTACGCGCTGGGCTTCACCACCGCGGGCGCGGAGTGAACGAAGCCGCCCAGGTGCGCGCGGTTGTCCGCCTCGTCGTTGTTGCACTGGCTGTCGCTCGGCTCCAGGACGGGCGTGCCCGTGCCGTCATGGCGCGTGCTGGTGGCGAAGCAGAAGCCGCGCACGCGCTGGAGCAGTTGCGCCACCGCGTTGAAGTCCGAGGCGAGCTTCGCCTTGTTGACCGCCTCCATGCTCTGGCCGAAATCGGTGCCCTCGAGCTGCGGGGAGTACTGCACCGCCTGCTGCAAGTCACACACGCCATCACCCGTGGGCGAGGTGACGAAGTCGAAGCGCGACGTGCCGTCGGGGTTCTTGGCCTCGCCCAGCTTCAGCACGTCCACGCAGTTGGAGTTGGGCGAGCCGCCGTAGTTGGCGTTGATGGCGGTGCCGGCCACGCTCTGGGGCTTCCAGCCCACCTGGAGCACGCCGCGAGGCGCGCGCAGGCCCGCGCCCAGCGAGGGGTTCGCCTTCACCTGTCCACCGAAGTAGGTGAAGAGGTTGCGCTCGCGGGGCGGGGGCAGCGCGGCGTCCGCGTCCCACAGCGTGGACGCGTCCAGCTCACTCTCGCCCGTGCCGAGCGAGTCGCCGCCGATGAGCGAATGGGCGCGCAGGTGGCCCGGGAAGTACGGGAACACCCACTGCGAGCCCTGGGCGTGCACGTACGTGTCCACGCCGGGCGGGTAGCCCGACACCGCGTCGTAGGTGGCCGCGAGCACCAGCGCGCGCGTCCCGTTGGAGTCGCTGCCGTTGGTGTCGTCGAAGGCGACGGGCGCGGAGAGGGCGCGCTCGCTGCTCAGCGGCTCGGAGCCCAGGTTGAGCAGCGTGTTGAGCACGATTCGCGTGCCGGGGACGCTCGACTTGAAGTCGTGGCCGGCCAGGTAGACGATGGTCGCCTTCTTCGGGTCATTGTCCTTCTGGTTGAAGGTGAAGAAGTCGTGGCCGCGCCGGTTGTCCTCCGCCAGGTGGAGGGCGTTGTCGTAGATGTGCTCGTCCTTGTGGCCGTACCAGCTCACCGCGAGCCGGCGCACCCCGTCCTTGTAGTTGACGCGGTAGTTCTCCGTGTGACCCGCCACGTTGTTGAAGCGGAAGTCGCCCATCTGGGAGAACGGGTCTCCGGGGTTGGGATAGAGGATGCACGCCGCCCGGCTGCCCTGCGGCTGCGCCATGTAGTCGGGGTCCGTGCAGTTGCGCCCGTCCCAATTGCTGCCGCCGCCGAGCTTGTTGTACTGGAAGTTGCTCTGGCCCTGGAACCGAGAGCTGAGCACCGGCGTGTTGTCCGGGCGCTTCGTCGTCTCGTAGGACCAGATGCTCGCGCACTCGGCGAACAGGCCGCTGCCGCGCTGGTTGGTGAAGTACTCGATGTTGTTGAGGGCGTTCTCCCGCTGCGTCGTCGCCCCGTCGCCGTTGGCCACGTACTCCGCGCGGCCGATGTTGCCGATCTCCCAGTGGGGCGCCCAGAACACCTTGTAGCGAGGCTTGTTGGTGACGGGGTCCACCGCGTTGAGCAGGCCATTCTTGAAGGCGCTGGTGGAGACCAGGTCCGCGTTGGCGTGGAGCGCGTCGTAGATGAGGCCGGGCTTCTTGCCATTGAGGGTGCAGTTGGAGGTCGTCCCCGCGGGGCAGCCGCCGGCCCCCGGGAAGTCCAGGCCCGCGTTGCGCAGGTAGTCGTCCAGCATGCCGCCCTTCACCAGCGGGTCCCCGCCGCCGTTCGTCCCGTCGGACAAGTCCAGCAGGGCGATTTTCGGCGGGACGCGGTTGATGCGGCGGGCCACCGGCGCGGTGAACTCGATGGTGGACTGGTGCATGCGCACGTAGTGGCAGCCGCTGTTGTTCTTGAAGGTGGCGCAGTCGCTCGGGCACGTGGTGCGGAACTTCTCCGGGGACAGGTCTCCAGAGCCCGAGCGGATGAAATCGATGGCGCGCTTGGCATCCGCCGCGTCGATGATGAACGCGCCGCCCATGTACCGCACGGTGCTGAAGCGCGGGCTGGTGACGCTGTTGTTCAGCGTCGTGGTGGTGAAGTACGGGCGCGCTTCCACGGCCGTGGTGGTGAAGTTGTCGATGTTGCCGTTGGGATAGATGCCGCTGGCGGGGAAGGACGCGCCGTAGTTCACCGGCACCACCGGCTGCTCCGTGTTGTTGGTGATGGTGAAGTCGCAGCCGTCGTTCCACTTCGAGTCGCCGGCGGGCGCGGGCGGCGTGTGGCGGTTGGTGGGCACGCACCGGTTGGGCGACGCCTTCAGGTCATTGATGGCCAGATACACCGTCACCGGCTGACTGGCGTTGGCGCCGCCGGGCTGGTTCGCCTGGAGGATGCGCCACACCAGCCCGTACGCGGACAGCGAGCCGCAGCCGCGCTGGAAGGTGGCCTGCTCGGGGATGATGAGCGCGCCACGACTGAAGGTGACCAGGTCCGTCGCCGAGGCGGGTAGCGCCATCAGTAACGACAACGCCAGCAGCGCGCGCAGTGGCGTGAAGGAAAGGGGCCGAGGAGTCATGGGGTGCTCCCACCGGGGGTGAACCGACCCAAGCCGGGTCAGATTCGCCACCTGGTTGCACGCCATGTGCCCTGGCCTTGCGCGCGCCCGGCCCCAGTGTCGCGCCGGGAAAATCCCAGTGCGCCTGTATGCTCGGGAAGCGCGCGGCTATGCAAAGTTTGCGACTCCGCAAGCGCTTGCGTAGCGGCGCTTCAGCGGTGCGGGGTGGAGTTCACCAGTCCGACTTGCCCCGCAGCGTCTTCTTCTCCGACGTGCGCTTCTTGCCTTCCAGACGTCGGCGCTTGGCGCCCGCGGTGGGGCGCGTGGCCCTGCGGACCTTGGGGACGAAGGTGAGGGCGCGCAGGCCCTCGCGGAGCCGGTCCAGCGCGACGCCCTTGTTCTGAATCTGGCTGCGGCGCTCGGTCGCGGTGACGGACAGCTCCGTGGCGCCGTGGGTGAGGCGCACGCCACTGGCGGTGGTGTTGCGGTGCTGGCCGCCTGGCCCTGAGGCGATGAAGTAGTCCACCTCGCACGCCTTCAGCAGGGCCTCGTCATCGAGCGCCAGGGCGTCCAGGGCGGCTTGTCGGCGTATCGGTGAGGTGGTCATGGCGTCTCTCAAGGTAGCCCTCGACGCCGGGGTCGTGCACCGACTGACTCGCTCCCTTGCGCCCCATGTCCGGGCCCCCGGAGGCGCCCCCGTTCCGACCTCCAGTCGAGCCTCTCTGGTTGAGAGGGTGATTGTATCAATTTGATATGGCCGGGTCGGCCTAGGTGGGTGGGCCCTAGTGATTCCAGTGGGTTGAGTCGTGGCCCGGGTGTTGCCTTATGGGTGGCCAGACGCGGCAAGCACGGGAGATACGAACATGAGCTTCAAGACCTGGCAGCTGGATACGACGCACTCGACGGTGGGTTTCATGGTCCGCCACATGGTGGTGGCGAAGGTGCATGGCCGCTTCACGCGGTTCGAGGGCAAGGTGGTGGTGAATGGGGATGACCTGTCGCAGGGCTCGGCCGAGGTGAAGATCGATGTGTCGAGCATCGACACGGGCGTGGAGCAGCGTGACAACCACCTGCGCTCGCCGGACTTCTTCGACGTGGCGGCCTTCCCCAAGCTCATCTTCCGCAGCACGCGGGTACAGGACGCGGGCAAGGGCCACTACCGCGTGGTGGGTGACTTGACGATTCGCGACGTCACGCGCGAAGTCGTGCTGGAGACGGAGCTGCTCGGGAAGGTGAAGGACCCGTGGGGCAATGAGCGGCTGGCCTTCCAGGCGAGCACCAGCATCGACCGCAAGGACTTCGGCCTCTCGTGGAACCAGGCGCTGGAGGCAGGCGGGCTGCTCGTGGGTGAGCGTGTGGATATCACCCTGGATGTGCAGGCGGTGGCGGTGGCCGACGAGAAGGCGGCGTGAGGAAGCGGGCGATGGGAGGCCCGCTGACCCGGAGGTCCGTGACGGGCGGCCTGGTCGTCGGGGCTTCGGGCCTCGTGGGCGGCGGGCTCCTGTCGCGCCCCGCGACGCGGGGTGGGGTTGATGCATCTGAATTGCAATTAGAAAGGAAAGGGAGGCAGGCGATGATCTCCGTTCGAAATGCAGAGGAAAGAGGCCATGCCAACCACGGCTGGTTGGACACGCACCACACGTTCTCCTTCGCGGACTACTACGACCCGGACTTCATGGGGTTCAGGTCCCTGAGGGTCATCAACGAGGACACGGTGGCGCCCAATCGCGGGTTCGGGATGCACCCGCACCGGGACATGGAAATCATCACCTACGTGCTGGGCGGCAAGGTGGAGCACCGCGACAGCATGGGGACCGAGGCGGTCATCAAGCCCGGCGAGGTGCAGCGGATGAGCGCGGGGACGGGCGTGGTGCACAGCGAGATGAACAACTTCGGGGAGCCCCTGCACATGCTGCAGATCTGGGTCGTCCCGAATGAGAAGGGCCTGAAGCCGGGCTACGAGCAGAAGGCGTTCGACGCGAAGGAGCGTCAGGGCCGCTTCCGCGTCGTGGCGTCGCCGGATGGGCGCGAGGGCTCGCTGACGGTGCACCAGGACCTGGTGCTGCACGGCACGCTGCTGGGCGCGGGGGAGAAGGCGGAGTACGCGCTCTCTCCGGGCCGGCACGCGTGGGTTCAGGTGGCGCGGGGCGCGGGCACCCTGAACGGAGTGAAGGTGAAGGCGGGTGATGGAGTGGCGGTGTCGGCCGAGGACACGCTGGTGCTCACCGCGGAGACGCCCGTGGAAGCGCTGCTGTTCGACATGGCCTGAGCGCGAGCCAGCCCGAGGCGCACCTGGGCCGGGTGGCGAGGGCTTCAAGAGCCCTGCTCCCCGGCCCTCGTGCGTTTCGAGGCGCGAGGGCTTCCCCGCTGCTAGCGGACGTTGAGCGTGAGGCCCGTCTTGACCTGTCGCCCGTCCTCGCTGGTGGCGACGATGGTGATGGGGATGGGGATGCGCGTGGTGCTGGTCTCGGTGTTGATATTGAAATTGACGGTGGTCTGCTCCGGCGTCACGACGAGGGGCGTGGCGGAGATGCGCTGGGTGGGGGACTCGACGGTGAGCGTGACGGGGCCCGCGAAGGGCGCCGTCCGGGTGACGGTGACCCGGACGAACTCACTCTGTCCCGCGAAGAGCTCCAACTGCCGGTTCTCCAAGGCGATGGCGAAGTCCGGCTGTGTCTGCGGCGCGGGCAGGACCACGACGTAGAACGTGGCGCCCGACGCGACGTCATTCACGGCGTTCGTCGCCAGCAGCAGCATTCGCTGGGTGCCCGTCACCTGGATGTCCTGGGCGACGGCGAGGGTGACGGGCGTGGTGACGAGCGTCTCTCCGGCGGGGAGGACGACTTCGGGCGCCAGGGTGATGCCCGCGGGCTCGGACTCCAGGTTGACGCGCAGCTCCCCGAGCTCGTCTCCCTCGCGCTCCAGGGTCAGGTCGAACTGCGTGGACTCGCCAGGCGTGAGGCTGACCACCCCGGGCGCGGTGATGAGGACCTGGTAGAACGGCGAGTTGCTGTTGCAGGAGGCGGCGAACAGGCAGCCGAGGATGAAGAGGCTTCGGCGGATGACGGGCATCATGGTCGTGGATCTCCCGGGGTCGTCGCAGCATGAAACCGCCGCTCCCGCCGGGCAAGCAGGCCGGAGGGCCAGCGTGCGCGGAGCGACACCGGCGGAAGGTGACGACGTCCCAACCCTCGTGCCGCCCGGGCATTCCTTGGGGGCGGAGTCGGGGCGTCGTGTCCGGGGCGTAGAACTTTGGGCGGGGTGATTCGTTCACTGGGACGAACGCGCGCGCAGACCTCTTCCCAGCTTCCCTCGCAGACCCCCTTCCCGGAGTACGTCATGGACCTCAAGTCCCTGTCGCGGGCCATGCTGTCGGCCGCGCTCGCCACCACCTTGTCCGCTGCCCCGGCCCTGGCCGAGTCCGTCGTCCCCGAGCCTCCCAGCAC
>NZ_JABXEM010000181.1:0-23927 GCF_013372595.1 Myxococcus sp. AM011 | reverse complement strand
CCACCGCCACCACCCCCAGATGCACCTTCGCCTGCGTCCTCGGCGTCAGTCGCGACGCGAGCCCGTGCGCATACGCATACCCGCCCAGCAGCGCCGCCTGGAAGAACAGCATGCACGCGGTCCAGACGCCGGGCGTGCCGCCATACCAGGGCAACGCATACCGCCCCGCGAGGGGCTGAACTCCGAACAACAGGAAGGCACTGGTGAAGATGGCGACGGCGTAACGGAGCATGCAGAACCTTGAGGCTGAATCAGACAGCGGGCGCGGGGGCCGCGGGTGGACGCCCGGAGCGCAGCGCACGCGCCCCAATCGTGAAGAGAGACAATGCCAACGCCAGCAACACCACCGCCACCACCCCGTTCACCCGGGAGGCGGCGGAGCTCGTCGGCTGCAGCGCCTCGCGCACCAGGAGGACGAGGCTGGTGAGCGTCACGGCCCCCACGAACAGCATGGGCACCAGCGCATAGACATACGGCCGGTTCGTGCTCTTGAGCCACACACAGACGCCCAGGAGAGACAGCGAGGCGAGCAGCTGATTCGACGTGCCGAACAACGTCCAGAACGAGCGCCACGCCCCCGTGCCCGCCAGCAGCACGAAGGCCAGCGGCACCCCACACGTCACCGCCGTGGCCACCATCGCCGACGCCCGCCCCTTTCTGCCCGTCAGCTCCTGGAGGATGTAGCGCCCCAGCCGCGTGGACACGTCGAGCGTGTCGAACACGAAGGTGGAGAAGGCCATGGCGCCGAACGTCGTGGCGAAGACGAGGTGCTCCTTGCCCAGCACCGTGACGAGGAAGCGGCCCAGGCCCGCGCCATACACCGCGCCCGGCGCCTTGCCCGTCAGCTCGCCCTTGGTGGCAATCATCACCGTCGCCAGCGCGATGACCGCCACGAAGCCCTCCAGCAACATCGCCCCGTAGCCCACCGGCTTGCAGTGCGTCTCCTTGTCTATCTGCTTCGACGTGGTGCCCGAGCACACCAGCCCGTGGAAACCCGAGCACGCCCCGCAGGCGATGGTGACGAAGAGGAAGGGAAACAGCGCGCCTCCCGGCCCCGGCACGTCGAAGCCCGCGAAGGCCGGCTGCTCAATCGACAGCGCCCCGGTCAGCCCGCCGTAGAAGATGCCCACCACGCCCACCGCCAGCGCCGCGTAGAGCACGAAGCCGCCCAGGTAGCCGCGCGGCTGCAAGAGCACCCACACCGGCGTGAGCGACGCGACGAAGCAGTACGCGAGGATGAGCGCCGCCCAGCTGCGCGCATCCATCACCAGCAGCGTGGACATGCGCGTGCCCAGGAACACCACGCCCAGCGTCGCCGGCACGAAGATGAGCGTCTGCAGCCACAAGGGCGGCTTCAGGTAGCGGTCCACCAACCCCATCACCATCGCCAGCCCCAGGTAGGCAATGGACGCGAAGGCCACCGCGCCCCCCAGGTTGAAGCGGAAGGTGAGGCCCTCCAGCTCCGCGTCACCGCTGACGAACGTCGCGGCCGTCGCATCCGTGAAGGCGACGATGACGTAGACGAGCGCCACCCAGATGAAGGCCAGCATCGCCAGCCCCGCCGTGGGCCCCAGGTGGCTGCGCACGACTTCCGCGATGGAGACGGCCCCGTGCCGCACGCTGGCCACCAGCGTGGCGAAGTCGTGCATCGCGCCGATGAACACCGAGCCCACCGCTATCCACAACAGCGCCGGCAGCCAGCCGAACTGCTGCGCCGCGAGGATGGGACCGGCGATGGGGCCCGCGGCGGCAATCGCGCTGAAGTGCTGGCCCAGCAGGTAGAAGGGCTTCGTCGGCACGAAGTCCACGCCGTCGTTCTTCGTGTGCGCGGGCGTGGCGGTCTCGCCGTCCAGACGGAACTGCCGGGCGATGAAGCCGCCGTAGAAACGATAGCCGAGGGCCAGCACCACCAGGAACACGCCGGCAATCAGGGGGAGGCTCATCCCTGAAGGCTTTCTTGCTCGGGACTTCCGGTCAACTCCATGACTTCTGGATGCCTCGGGAACAAGGCGGCGGACTCACTGCGTCAACCGGTCCAGTTGCCGCTGCGCCTCCCTCTTCAGCCGCTTCACCTTTTCAATGAGCTTCGGGTCGGGCTCCCCTTCGGAAGCCGCCACGAACTCGCGCGTGTCGTCCCGCTGCGAGCACAGGAGGCCCAGGTTGTCGCAGGAGCTGATGTCCTCCAGCTTCTTGAACACATTGAGCGTCTCCTTCCACTCCCTCTTCAGCTCGGCCTGGGCCTTGCTCGTAGGGGCCGTGACGATTCGCACGCGAGAGGCCGGGGCGCGCTTCGGAGAGGCCGACTTCGGAGGGGCGGGCTTCGTGGCGCTGTTGTTGTTCGACAGCGGGGCCAGGAGCGAGTCCCCGCCCTGATTGTCCTCGGCCTGCGCCGTCGGAGGCGGCACCGGGGCGCTCTCGGGTGTGGGCGAGGGGCTGTCCCCTGCGGCCTCCACGCCCGGCGCGGCCGATGGAGGCACGTCTGGCGCGGGCTCCGCGCGAGCCATGGCGGTGTCGGAAGGCGGGGGCGGAGTCCGCTCGATGGGCTTCGCGGCCGGAGGGCCCTCGTTGACCTGGGCGAGCCCAAACTGCTGTGCCAGGAGCTTGAGTAGTTCGGGCTTCAGGACGAGCGCGGCGGCGCCCGCCAGCAACGCGCCCAGGCCGCCCAGCACCACCACCCACATCACCACGGACCTGCCCTTGGAGCGCCGGGGCATGGAGGTCCTGCGGGTGTCCTCTCCGGCGCGGCGCGCGGCGGCCTGCGCGTTGGGCCGGACGGGTACCGCCGTGCGGCGCGTCTCGTCGTGCGAGGGCATGGACACGCGAACATCCGCGTCCTCCTCCTCGTCCTCGGCGGGCTCGGGTGCGGGCGCCGGGGCTGGCGCGGGACGGATGACGGAGGCGGACCCGGTGCGCCGGCCGCCCTGCACGGGCCGCATGCCGGGAGAGGACGCCCGAACACGGCTCGAGCCCGTCTTCGGACGCGCGCCTCCCTGCCGCTCCTCGTGCTCCCGCGCGGCGCCCTCCGCATCGCGAAGGAAGCCCTCGTCGAGCACCACGCGAGGCTGGGTGTCCTCATGGGCGACGGCCGCGGGACGCATGTCCGCCACGCGCGGCCCCCGAGGGTCCGTGTCCGAGTCGCGAGGCCCGCGAGGCTGCGTGTCGTCGGAGCGCTCCGCGCGCGGCGGCCGGGACGCGCGCGGGTTGGTGTCCATCTCCTCCACCCGCGCCGCCTGCTCGTCGTGGCCCATCTGCTCGGGCGTGAGCACCGGCATCTCGGCCCCATCCGACTCGAAGCCCGCCAAGGCCTCGGCATCGGAGTCGGCCCCACTCGCTTCAACGCCTCGGGACGAAGGCGCGCCGCCCGGGGCCGGGCGCGCGGGCGTGCCCGGCGTCGCGGGCAGGGAGACGGCCGGCATCATCATCACCCCCGAGCGCGTCGGAGCGCCCGGTGGCGGTGAGGAGAACGGACCGCTCGCCGCGGAGACCGCGGGCATCACCATCGCCCCCGAGCGCGCCGGAGCCCCCGGAGGCAGCGACCCCGAAGGAGCGCTCAGCGCCTGACGCTGCGGCATCGTCGCGGGCGGCACCGGCGCGGCGGGCGGCGGCAGGGGCGCTGGAGGCGGAGGCCCACCGGGACGGGGACCCGAGGCGGGCGCCGGAGACCGGGACGTCGCGCCGGGCCGCAGCAACTCGCCCCCAGCTCCACGCAGCGGCTCCGCGCGGGGCTCCGTCGGCTCCACCGGCCAGGGGGACGGCTCGGCGTTGGCGGGGCCGACCACGGAGCCCATGGGCACCAGCTCCAGCTCCGTGGGCCGCATGTCCGGCCGCGAAGGCGGCGGCGCGGGCGGCGTCCAGGGGGCGGGCGGAATCGCCTCCGGCGGCATCGTGGCCAGTGGCACCTCGCGCGTCTGCGAGGGGGGACGAATCACCGCGGGGACCGCGGGCGACGGCGCGGGAGGAGGACGATTGAAGGCCTCCGGCTCCACCTCCACCGAGGGCGACGTGTCCGGGTTCAGCCGGCTTGCCCGGGCGCGGGCCTCTTCCTCCAGGGCCTCCAGCGGGAAGGCGGGCCGCGTGGACTCGTCCATGGGGATGCCCGGACGCGTCTCACCGTCGTTCACCGGCCCCCCGGCCTCACGGCTGCGCGGCGTGGGGTGGAAGGAGAGCGCCTCCACCGGGCCATCCAGCCGGATGGTCTTCGCGGGCAGAATCGCCCCCGCCGGCAGCGTCGCGCGGGGCGCGGGGCCCCCGTCATCCTGCTCCGAGGCGCCCGAGCGAGGCTCCGGGGCACCGCCACCGCGCGGCACCTCCTTGAGGCTGGCCAGGAGGCGCCGCTCGGACTGGAAGTCCGCGGTGAACAGCTCGCGCATGAAGCGGCTGACGCTCTCCGGGCCCGCGTTCGCGTCAATCTCCATCAGGCACGTCTGCAGCCGGCCGCGGAACTCCTCCGCCGTCTGGAAGCGCTGCGCGGGGTCCACCTCCAACGCCTTGGCCACCAGCGCCGTCACCGAGCGCGGCGTGAGCGGCTCCACCTCGTCCAGCGGCGGCACCTTGGGGTTGGCGACGACGGACATCAGCTCGCCAGGGTGGATGCCGTCGAAGGGATTCTTCCCGGCGATGAGCTCGTAGAGCGTGAGGCCCACCGCGTACAAGTCACTGCGGCGGTCCACCGGCTGGTGCCGCGCCTGCTCCGGGGACATGTAGAGGAACTTGCCCAGGATGATGCTGGGGTTCGTCTTCGCCGCCGACAGCCGGCTCTTGGCCAGCCCGAAGTCGACGACCTTCACCTCCCCTTCGTAGGAGATGAGGATGTTCTGCGGAGAGATGTCCCGGTGGACCAGCTTCAGGTCCTCGCCGTCGTCATCCTTCTTGCGGTGCGCGTAGGCGAGCGCGTCCAGCACCCGGCCCATGACATAGAGGATGAAGGTGAGCGGCAGCGGCACCTGCCTGTCGCGCACCCGGGCGGCCACCTTGCGCAGGTCCTTGCCGTCCACGTACTCGAGGGCCATGTAGGCCTCGGCCTCGTGCAGCCCCATGTCCAGCACCTGGGCGATGGAGCCGTGGCTCAGCCGGACCAGGGTGCGCGCCTCGCCCACGAAGCGCTCGACGAAGTCGCCGTCCTCCGCGAGCTGGGGGAGGATTTTCTTGATGACGCACAGCTTCTCGAAGCCCTGCGCGCCCTCCAAGCGGGCGAGGTAGATCTCTCCCATGCCGCCCGTCGCCAGATGGGACAGGAGGGTGTACCGGCCAAAGGGCTGAGGCCGGAACGGACGCAGCCGGGCGGAAGGGTTATGGGCGTTCATGGAGGCGGGGGTCCACCATTGGGACTCCATTGAACCCCGTCCAGGGCCACTGCATCAACCCGTCAACCTGCCGCGAGGGGTTTTCACCGCAGGCCCGGGTTGGTGAGCGTGCCGACGTCCTCGTCGAGCACCTCGAAGACGGCCACCTTCTCCCGGGGTGCGCGGACCAACCGCTCCCCCAGGGGCATCACGTCGAAGCGGGCCCCCACGGTGGCCAGCATCTTCCCCGTCATCAGCACCTGCCCGGGGTTGCCCGTGGCGGCCAGCCACCCGGCGACGGGCATGCCCTCGCCCACGGCCGTGTAGTCCGAGCGCACCTCGTTGCCGATCATCCCCACCAGCGCGCGCGTGGTGTGCAGGGCCAGCCGCAGCTCGCAGCGCTCGTCCTGGGGGCGGCGGCTCATGGCCCGCTCCCAGTCGGAGCGCAGGGACAGCGCGGCGCGCACGGCCCGCACGGAGTCCTCGCCCTTCATGTACGGCACGCCGAAGAGCGCCCGCATGGAGTCGCCCAGGAAGCCCTCCACCGTGGCCTCGAAGCTGAACACGATGCCGGTGGCGCGCGCGTGGAAGTCGTTGAGCAGTTGGGTGGCCTTGGCCGCGCCGATGCGAGGGGCCAGGGCGCCAAAGCCCACCAGCTCCACGTGCAGCACGGTGAGGGTGCGCTCCTCCAGGCCCGTCAGCCTGCCTCCCTGGCGAAGGGCCTCGGAGGCGCGGCGCTCGGCGATGTCCGGCGGGTGGAAGCGCTCCAGCGTGCGGCGCGCGCGCTCCAGCGTGGCACCGCCCTCCTTGGGGGAGAACTTCTGCACGCCCGTGGCCACCAGGTGGGCCACCGCCGAGCAGGCGTCCAGCATGGGCTCCAGCCCGTCCCCCTTGGTGGTGGTGTTGACGTAGAGGACGCCCGCGTACGGGGGCTCCGCGCCAATGGGGATGCACAGCACGCTGTCCACGGCGTAGAGGATGACGCTCTCGCGCGCGGCGAAGCGGCGGTCGTCGCGCACGTCGCCCACCGCGAGCGCGCGGCCCTGCTTCAGCGCCTCCTCGACGATGGCGTCCGACACGGGCACCTCGCCCTTGGCCAGCTTGCCCCGGTGGCGCACGGCCGCGGGCACCAGCGCGCCCGTGGGGTGCTTGAGCAGCACCACCGCCGTCGTCGCGTCCGTGCGCTCCAGGAGCCGGTCCATCGTCGTGTCCAGGAAGGTGGACAGCGTGGTGGCGGTGGAGAGCGCTTCCGCGGTGCGGAACATCAGCACCAGCGTCTCCTGGCCCACGCGGGGACTGGCGGACGCAATCGGCGTGGACGCGGTGCTGAAGTCCTCGAAGGGCATGGGCCCCACGTTGTCCAACAGGCGCAGCACGTCCGCGTCCCGCACGCTCTTGGCGAGCAGCACGGAGGGGCCCACGTCCTGCCCATGGCCGAAGCGCACGACGCCGCCCGCGCCCAGGTCGACCATCTCCGTGGCCGCGTTCTCCACCGTGTTGGGCTGGCGGACCGCGAGCGTGTTCTCGCCCAGCGCCACGGTGTCCCCGGTGGACAGCTGCCGCGAGCCCTGCAGCGGCGCGCCGTTCACACGACTGCCGTTACGGCTGCCCAGGTCCTCGATGCGGAGGATATCCGCCTCGACGTACAGGCGCGCGTGTCGGCGCGAGACGAGGTCGCCACCGAGGACGATATCGTTCTCGTCCGCTCGGCCCAGGCTCGTCACGCCCTCGGGCAAATCGTAGGACGTATCGAAGTAGCCGGGCCCGTTGATGATGATCTGCCACATCGAATGCCCGACATTACACGACTCTCCCGTCTCATGAGAGAAGGAGACACCGCTTCGAGAGGGGGGACAGGAGTGACCCGGACCACGGGCGCGAGTGCCATGCGCCGCGTCAAGATTGACAGTGCGCGGGACGACTCGCAAGTGCCCGGCCGGGCAGGACTTCAGCGGGGCCGGTAGATGAAGACGCTCTCATTCTTGCGCACCGCGGTGAAGGTCGTCAGCGCCCGTTGCGCGGGCCCCTGGAGCACCGCGCCATCCAGGGCGAAGCGGGAGCCATGGCAGGGGCACTCCATGACGCCCTCGGACGGGAGCCAGTCCACCGCGCAGTCACCGTGAGTGCAGATGCGCCACAACGCCACGAAACATCCGGGCCGCGTGTGCACGAGCACCACGTCCAGGAGGGCCTGGGGCACGCGCACCTCCGCGTGGCCACCGGGAGCCTGGAGCGCCGGGTGGTCCGCGAGCCGCACCTCCACCCAGCCCTCCTCGGCGGTGCCCGGCAGGGGCGCCCCGGGACAGGCGGCGCCGTCGGGCGGGAGGTCCAGGACGACAGCCTCCCGCCACTCTCCGCCGCACCCCACTCCCAGCGCGGCCAGGGCACAGCCACCCTGGGCCAGCGTGAGGAGCGCGGCGCGGCGGTCCAGCTTCTTCGTCATGGCGCGGCGGTGAGCGACACGCCGTTCACCACGGCGACGCCGTCCAAATCAAACCCGGCGGAAGTGCCGGCGGAGCCGTTGGTGCCGGAGTCCTGGATGCGCACGTAGCGCGCCCGGCTCAGGCCCACGGTGGCCAGATCAAAACCGTCGCCACCCGCCACGGCGGGGTCCGTGGCGCTGATGCCAGCAGCGGGGTTGGCCGTCACGGGACGCACGCCCGCGCAGCCCGGGTAGTTGTTCGCCGCGTCCGAAGGGGCGCAGGGGAACTCGAACCACCGCACGCCGTCGTCGCTCACGGAGACCTTCGCCCGCTCGGTGAAGGCGCGAGGGCCTCCGGCGATGAGGAAGGCGTTCTCGAAGACGAGCAGGTCCACGCCCGGCCCGTCCATCACCGCGATGTCCGTGAAGCGCAGGGTGATGGAGCCCGACTTGCCCAGCGAGAGGACATCGAGCGAGCCGCTGTCCAACCCCGAGCCCACCGGCGGCCCCAGGACGACGGACGGGAAGCGGTCCTGCCCGAAGCCCGCGCCGAGGCCCGGAAGGAACTCCACGACTTCGTCCGCGTACGGGTCCGCGGGCACGGCGACGCTCGCGTCCCCGGGCTGCCCCGAGTCGTTCGGCCCCGCGTCTCCGGAGGGCGAGTCCTCGCCTCCGCAGGCCGTGAGGCTCAGGAGCACGACGAGCGCCGAGCCCCTGTGAAGCCAGGACGCGCGGCGACTCACGGGACCACCTGGAGGCGGACCAGCCGCTGGCCATTCTTGTCGGCGACGCCCACCAGCACGTCCGAGCCGAGCGGCTCCAGCATCGTGACGGTGGTGCACTGGTCCACGTAGTCCAGCACCGCGGCGCGCGCGCCCACGTTGACGGTGTCGCCACCGGAGCTGGTGGACAGCGCGAAGCGCGACACGTCGGTGCTCACGAAGCTGAAGTTCTCGTCATACCCGCCGCGGTTGACCACCACGCCCGCGCCGAAGGAGGACGCGCTGTCGAAGTCGCTGCCCACGACGATGGGCGACTGGCTCGCCAGCTCCACCGGCGTCCCACTGGTGATGGCCTGGGCGACGACGGACGGGGCCACGCCGTAGATGACGTTGACGAAGTCGCCGTTGAAGTAGCCCAGCGCGGCGACGCCGTTGTCCGCCACGGCGGTGAAGCCGCTGCCGACCGTGCCTTCCGGGAAGTTGGCCACGCGCACCGTGCCCAGCGGATTCTCGGACGTCACCAGGCCGTAGATGCCAAGGCCCGTGGGCATGGTGCCCAGACCGCCGCCGTTGATGAGCACCGCGCTCGTGTTCCCGTTCGAGAAGGCCGCCGCGGAGTAGTTCTTCGGCGCGGAGAGGAAGGACGACGAGGCGGGCGTGGCGATGTCGTAGAGCGAGACGGAGCCCGGAGCCCCGGAAGCGCCCGTGGTGTAGCCGGTGAAGACGCGCTGCCCGTCGTTGATGAGGTAGCCGCCCGCATAGACGGCGACGCTGCCAGCGCGGTCCTCCGGGGTGACGACGTCATAGAGCCTGGTGGTGGAGAGCTGGAGGTCGGGCCACGTGCCCATCGAGTACAGCGCGGCGTCCTTGCCGCCCCCCTGCACCGCGTAGAACGCGTACGTCGGGCCCGGCGACGAGCCCAGGGCGGAGATGCCATCCGGCAGCGGGGCCGTCTCGGTGGCGACGAAGCCCGGCTGGAGCGCGAGCGTGCCCAGCTTCGCGTCGTGCGGCGTGTTCTCACAGGTGACAGGGCCGGCGTCCGGCGTTCCCGCGTCCGGCGTGGGGTCCACCGGGCCAGAGTCCGGAGTGCCCGAATCCACGGGGCCTGCGTCCGGCGTTCCCGAGTCGGCGGGACCCGGGCCCGAGTCCGGCGTTCCCGAATCCACGGGGCCAGCATCCGGCGTGCCCGAATCCACGAGGCCAGCGTCCGGAGTACCCGAGTCGGGCGTCGGAGGCTGCTCCACCGGCTCCGTCTCGCACTTCTCGTCGACGCAGACCCACTGCTGGCCCGCGGGGGGCTGGCCATTGTCGGCGCGGCAGTCGAACTGGTCGACGCACTCGGGATTGCAACCGGTGCCGAGCAGGGCCACCGCGAAGGTGGTCACAGCCAGCGAAGCAGACTTCGTCCAGGGGGCTACGCGCTTCCAGTCAACGGTCTTCATCAGCGTCCTCGGTCCCTCTCCGCCCCCACGGGCGGGTGGGCTTCCAGGAGGACGCGGTCGAAGGCGGTCCCGGGCACACCCACGTGCACGGAAAAAAGGCTGACGCCTCCGCCGCCTCCCCTCGGAGGCCTCGGTGATGTCCGTGCCCGAAGGGCACGGGTCCTTGGCAGGTTTTCGGACTCGCAGGCGCGGATGCCCCAGGGGCACCCACCTAATGGCCGTCGCTTCCCAGCCCCACGGAGGGACCAGTGCTTCGTGACGGCGGTCGTTCCTGCACACCGCTGCGGGGCAGTCCCGGATTCACACCGGGTTCCCTAGAGCCACCGTGTTTCCACGCCAGCACCGAGGACGCCGGCCGGGATATGGCGGGTGGCGGGCATTGTCAATGGAGCGAGGTCACGTCGATGGCATTGGACACGGGGCGACGCGGGTCCAACGGGCACGCCTCCAGCGCGGGGCCCTTCGCCTCGGGCGTGGAGTAGCCACGGCGCTCGGTGAGGCGACCGTCTCCCACCTCCACCACGAAGACTCGGCCGGCGTTGGTGTCCGCCAGGTACACCGCGCCCTTCGCCACCGCGAAGCGACTCGCCACGGAGAGCACACACCCGGGCGCACCGGACTGGCAGCCGGGGTTGAGCGCGTAGGAGGCCACGACGGAGTCGTCCTTCACCAGCACCAACCCGGTGGAGCGCACGGACGTGGCGATGTAGCCATTCTCCGGGTCATAGATGGCCTCGCCGATGCAGGCGACCACGAGCTGGTCTCCCACCGCCTCGACGTAGCCCGCGTTGAGGCAGCGCTCCGCGCCCAGGTCGATGGCGCTCACCGCGCCAGTGGCCGGGTCGATGCGCGCGAGCATGCCCGGCCCGTTGGGACGGTAGTCATTCGCGGGGTTGAGGTTGGTGAGCGCCACGTAGACAGCCGAGCGCGTCGCCGTCACCGAGTACGGCAGCGGCATCACCGGGCCTCCGCCGAAGGGCTTCAGGTCCAGGCCCGTGAGCGACAGCGTGTCCACCTTGCGCGGCTGCTCGGGGTTGGAGATGTCCACGCGCGCCACGGCGTTGCCGTGCTGGAAGCTGGAGCTCGCGGTGCCGAACAGCGGGATGTAGAGCGTGGAGCCGAAGCGCGCGAGTGCCTGGGGACTGGTGTTCGCCCCCAGGTTCACCTGGCCCACCGTGCGCAGGCCCAGACCGTTGCCCTGTGCGGCGCCTTCGCGCTTGAGCACCTGGAGCGTGTTGTTCACCGAATCGATGACGTACACGTAGGGCGGGTCCACGAGGATGTCGTTGGGCGAGCCGGACACCACGCCCAGTGAGTCCTCTTCGACGAGAGCCCCCAGGTTGCCCCCCGCCGCCTGGAGCAGCTTGCCGTTCGTCATGTCCGCCGCGAGCACATAGCCATCCCACGATGCGAGCGACTGCACGCCCGCGCCGAACTCGCGCCGGGGCCCGAGCTGGTCCGTCCCCGCCTGGATGCCCACGAGCTGTCCGTTCGTGAAGCACGCCGTCACCACGTCGTAGGAGCACCGGCCCGTGCGGCACGACTGCACGTCCGGACACGCGACGCCGCACGCGCCGCAGTTCAGCACGTCACTCCGAGCATCCACACACGCGCCACCGCAGCGCAGCAGTCCCTCCGAGCAACCCGCGCGACACGTGCCCGCTTCACACACCTGACCCGTGGCACAGGCCGAGCCGCACGCCCCGCAGTGGGCCACGTCCGTCGCGGTGTCCACGCAGGCGCCACCACAGGACTCGGTGCCGGCGCGACAACCACAGACGCTGTCCTGACAGACCTCGCCCGTGGAGCAGGTGGTTCCACAGGCGCCGCAGTGAGCGGTGTCGCCGCGCAGGTCCACGCAGGTGCCCTCGCAGACGGTGAGGCCCGCGGTGCACACCACGCCTTCGTCCGGACAGCCGGTGAGCACGAGCGCCAGGAGACAGACCGACAGCAACGCCAGCGGCGTGGACTCAGGGAGACGGGGAGCGCGGGGCATGGGAGTCCTCGGAGGAAGGAGGCGAAGCGGGGTTCGCGTCGAACGCCACCGCGAGCGTCGCGTAGGCCGCGCGTCCTGGCAGCGGGAAGCCGGTGAAGTCCTGGGCCCGCGAGTCGAGGAGGTTCTTCACCTCGACGGACAAGGTGACGTCCGGCGCGTGCAGGAACGTACTGGAGGCACCCACGCTCCAGAGGGTACGGGACGGCAGGTCGCGCGTGCCGGTGCGGTTGACGAGCTGCGCGGCCTGGTAGAGCACCTCGGTGCGCGCGTTGAGCCAGTCGGGGCCAGCGCGCACGCGGCCCACCCACTTGTGGCGAGGGCGATAGGGCAGGTCCTGATTGTAGTAGCGCGGGTCGCCCAGTCGGTTCTGCGTGCGCAACCAGGTGTAGCTGCCGCTGGCGGACAGCCAGGAGAAGGGCCGCGCCTCGCCCTCCAGCTCCACGCCCCACACGCGGGCGGCGTCGAAGTTGTAGGGCCGCGCCATCATCGGCGGATACAGCTCGTAGGCGATGAGGTTCTCGTACAGCGCGGCGAACCCACCCGCCGTCGCGCTCCAGCGGGGTGCACCGGAGACGGTCTCCTCGGAGTCCCAGACCAGGGCGGTGTCCGCGTACAGCGCGCGCTCGGGCTTCAAGCCGGGGTTGGGCAGGAGCGTGCCCTGTCGGATGTACAGCTCCAGGAACGAGGGCGCGCGGTGGGACTGGCCCGCGTTGGCGCGCAGGCCGAAGCCACCGCCCAGCGACACCGCGGCGCCGAGCTTCGGAGAGAAGAGCCAGTAGGGCCCCACGCGCTCCAGCCGCAGCGAGGGCACCACGTCCAGCACGCCGCCGAACAGCGCCCACTCATCCATGGCCATGACGCTTCCGCGCCACCATCCCGCGGACTGCGAGCCCCGAGCCTCGGTGACCTGCTCGCCGGAAGACGCCACGGTGGTGGTCAGCGTGTGAGCACCGCCCAGCGGCAGCCGTCCCTCCAACTCCACACCGCCCACGAGGTGCCGCTGCGGACCACCCGCGCCGAGGAGCCCGCCTGTCACCTCCAGGCCATCTCGCCGGAAGAAGCCGCGCGCGCTGCCCTGTGTTCCCGCGCCTCCGAGCGCACCCGACCAGCGCACGCCGAGCGAGAGCCGGTCCAAATCCTGTCGCCCGGCGGACTGGGGGTTCTGCACCGTGCCGGGGATGGCGCGGTCCTCCAGGGCCAGCTCGGAGAGCACATCCAGGCGCGAGCCTCCGGGCAGTCGTCGTCGATAGCGCAGGAGCACGCCGCCGCCCTGGGCATCGTTGCGCGCGCGGGCCTCGGCGGTGACGGGGTTGTCGTCCACGGCGGGCAGCTCATCGAGCTCGTAGGCGAAGTCCCCATCCGAGCGTCCCGCGTGCAGCAACACGAGGCCATGTCCGTCGAGCAGCGGGCCGGTGACGGCCACGTGCCCCAGCGCCGTGTTCCAGCTTCCGTACGTGACTTCGCCACTGGCGCGCGCCTGTGCGGAAGGCGCGCGCGTGACGATGTTCACCGCGCCGCCCAGGCCTCCCGAGCCATAGCGAGCACCCGCGCCGCCGCGCAGCACCTCGAAGCGCTCCACCAACGCGGCGGGGACCTGGGACAGGTCCGCCATGCCTCCCGCGCCGTTGAGCGGGATTCCATCGAGGAACACCAACACCCCGTTCGACGCGGCGCCTCGGACGACCAGACTCTTGCTCTGGCCATAGCCCCCCGAGTCCTGCACCGCGAGGCCCACCGAACCGACGAGCAACTCCGCCGAGTCACGCGCCTCGCCCGTGCGAGCGGTGGCGTCGATGACCGTGATGGCGCCCGTCGGGTCCCTGCGCTCGGGTGAGTCAGGAGGCGGTGGTGACTTGCCCCGCACGACAGTGGAGCGCGCGCCGGGTCTCTCTGGCTCCACGGCGACTTCGGGTGGACTCGCCTCCACGTCCCGCATGGCATCGGAGTTCGCTTCGTCGCCGCCGACAGGCATCGCCTCGACGCCGGCCGTGGGCTCGACGTGCTCGGGGGGCGTGCCCGCATCGGCATCATCCGACGCCTGGGCGCGTGCATTGGCGGGGAGGCTGAGCGCCAGGCACACCAGGTGCCCGACGAGGAAGGTGCGCCGCATGCTCCGCCTTCCGCTCTCTCCATCGAAGAGAGAAGGCCATCCGAGCGTGTCGCCGCGCGACACGTTCGCACCCCTGGGCAGGTCTCCTGACTGATGGGCTCCTGCCCTGTCCTCCGGGCTACCCAATCACAGTGGCGGGACCGCACCGGAATCTCACCGGTTTCCCTCTTGAAAGCCCGACATGGGCACCCAAGGGCGCACCCCTTCTAAGGGGGTCACCTCCGTCGCGTCAAGCGCACCCGGGACGACGCGGCACGCGAGCGCACGTACTGCTCGAAGGCACTCGCTTGGAGGAACACCACCTCCGCGCCACCCAGTCGCAGCGACGCTCGGCTGAACAGCGGTGAAGTGCGCCCCGGCACTATCAACACGCCTTCCTGGTACGTGCCGCCGTGGCTCTCCAGGTCCGTCACGCTCCACACCTCGGTGTGCGGCTCTGGACGAAATCGCGCGTGCTGTCGCGACACGGTGGGCTCCGGCAGGACGATGTCGCACTCCGGGCTGCGTCCGACCGTCACCTCGGAACCACTTCCCGGCAGCCTCGGCCGCAGCTCGAAGACGACGGGCTCCACGACACGCGACGGCGACGGGCCCATCAGTGTCGGAGCCTCCACCGGGGACACCGCGCGCGGGAGACGCGGCATCGAGTCCCACACCAGCACGGGCCACCCGACACCTCGCAGCAGCGCCTCGCGGTCCTCCTGGAGCTGGGCCATCAGCGCTGACAGACGGTGGAGCACAGGGGTCCTCCAGGCCGGAAGGAAGGTGCGCTCACTAGCTTGTGCACGCCTCTCTCGTCTGTCCACCCCCGCTGGTGAGCGAAGTCGTCCCGGTGTCGCGAGGAAGTGGCATGCACCTCACTTCGCGAGGCCGCAGGCGCTCCCGAGCGTGAGCACGTCCGCGTCGTAGTGCAGCCCCAGGGCGCCGGAGGCCTCGATGTGGCGCACGAAGAGCGAGCCATACACCTCCGCGTTCCCACTGAGCGTCATCGTCGCGCCGGGCGCGTAGAAGTTTCCCGCGATGACACTGCCCGCGGAGATGCCCAGCGTCCCGGTGCCCGCCGAGTACACCCGCACGCGGGCCGGCGCATCGACGGAGCCCAGCAGCAGCTGTCCCGCCACCGTCACGTCGCCGCCGATGAACAGGTCCAGCTCTCCGGGCGGCACCACCTCCACGGAGAGCCGCTCGCCAATGACGACGGCATCGCGCACGAACAGCGCGGTGCGCTCGCGCACGACGAGGTTGAGCCGCCCCTGTCCCTCGATGCCCGTCAGGAAGAAGCGCCCGCACGGCAGCTCCAGCGTGCGCTCTCCGGTGAAGCCCTCCAGCGACGAGGCGTCCAGGTCGATGGCGGCGTTGTGGTTGTGCTCGGCGTGATTGGCGATGAGGCCGCGGATGTCCACCCGCGAGGCGTCATCACACGCGCACGGCGCCACCGACTCCACCGGCTCGCGCAGCACCTCCGAGGCCGTCACCGTGCCGGACATGAGATTCCCGGCGGGCACGGCCAGCTTGCCCTCCACCGTCAGCGACGCCAGACCCACGTCGCCGCGAACCCACGCATCGCCCGTCACCTGCGCTGACACGTTGCCCGTGAGCGGACCTCCGCTGTACAGGCCGCCGCCCACCGACAGGCCTCGTCCCAGCGAGATGCCATCCGCGCCGCCCGCGCTGAACCCACCGCCCACCCTCAACGTGTCGTTGGCCGCGACGCCGCCATTCGTCGCCACCGCGCCGCCCTGCCCTCCCGGCACGTACTTGCCCAGGGAGCTCCGGAACGCGTCCGTGGTGAGCGCCGCGCTGAACGCGAGCCTGTCACACGAGCACAACGCGAACCGGAAGGCGCGCTCCGCCAGATGGCCGCTGCACACCTTCTCGCCCGTGACGCTGTCGCCCACGAGCAGCAGCGGCCCGGTGGACGCACAGAAGGCCGCCTGGTCATCGGGAGGCTCGGCCTCCCCCGTTGGCCCACCATCGGACGAGGCCACCGGACCCGCGTCGTTGTGCGGGGTGTTGATGAAGGCCACCGGGTCCCTCACCGAGCACGCGGGCCCCACCGCGAGCCAGCCCAGCAGGACGAAGCCGCCAGGAGAACGCTTCCACCGCGATGCGAAGGCGCGAGTCATCGACCTGAAATCTCCCTCAGTCGGGTCCGAGCCGCCACCCCATGGGGCGAATCAGGATGTCGCGCGAGGAAGGCCTCCAGCGCTCGCGCCTCGCCGTCCCTGTCGCCCAGGGCCCGCAGGGCCTCCGCGACACCGTGACTCGCCTCTTCCTCCAGGATGCCCCCGGGCCAGCCCCGCTGCGCCTCCTGGTACTGCCGCAACGCCCCGCGTGCATCGCCCAGGTGCTCCAGCCGCAGCGAGCCCGAGGCCACGCGTGCCACATACGCGGACATGTCCTTCGGGTCGGTCCGGATGACACGCAGGTAGAGCGCCTCCGCGGCCTTCCACTGTCCCGTGGCCCGGTGCTCATTGGCCCGGCGCAACAAATCCTCCGGCGCGGGCGCACCCGGAAGCCGGTGCTCCACCCGGGGCTTCGTGGACGGTGGCGGCGCGATGACTTCGGGCCGGGCCGCGTCGACGCCAGGCACCTCGGACTCGGCCCGCGAGCCATCGACACCGGCGCCCTCGGACTCGGGCCGCCCGCCGCTGACGCCGGTACCATCCGGCAAAGCCCGCGCTCCACCCACACCGGTGACCTCGGGTGATGCCCGCTCCACGTCGACCTGCTCCGGACGCGCGGGCTCGAGCACGGTGGGGCTCGCGACGATTGACGGCTCGACGGGCGCGCCCGACTCACTCCGGCGAGACAGGTGCCAGGTGGCGACAGCCGTCGCGCCCACCACGAGCAGCGCGCCGCCCATCAACCACTCGTACCGTCGACGGGGACGCGGTGGCGGCGAAGGCGCATCCAGCGCGGCGAGCATGGCGGCCTGCACCAGCGCCGCGGACTTCTGCCGGGACAGTCGCCGTGCGGGCCCCGAGCCCTCATCGAGCGGCGCGAGCATCCCCGCCGGCATCCCGTCCTCATCCAGGGGCCGGCTCATTCCGTGCCTCCATCCGGAACGGAGCCGTCCTCGGTCGCCAGCGCGCGGAGCGCCGTGCGCCCCAGCCGCAGCCGACTGCGAATCGTTTCGAAGGGAATTCCCAGCTCGTCTGATACCTCCGACACACTCATGCCGAGCACATGATGCAACACCATCGCATGTCGCTGCTCGTCGGGAATACGGTCCAGCAGCATCACCATGCGACGGCGGTGCACGTACTCGTCGGGAGGCGCGTCCTCGGACGGCACCGCCATCAACTCCGCGGAGTCATCGCCGCGCCGCGCCTCGTTGCCCCGAGCGCGCTTCAGCCAGGCGAACGTCGTTCGCGCCACCACCCGGTCCACCCAGGACTGGAACTGCCCCTCACCCCGATACGTGGAGAGCCCGCGCAACAGCGCGATGAGCGCCTCCTGCGAGATGTCCTCCACCTCTCCATCCCCATGCACCAGGTAGCGCACGAGGTTGCGAACGCGCGGCAACAGCTCCATCAGCAAGGACTCGGCGGCCTCCCGGCGTCCCTGGATGGCCGCCTGGATGCGGGGGTCCGCTCCAGGACGTGCCTTGCCGACCACTTCCCGTCCCGTGCTCGTCATCGCCCCCATGGAGGGAGGTCGAGGCGAAAACGGGTCATCTCCACTCACGGCAGCAACACCAGCGCCAGGGCGAACCGGGGTCTTACCGCCCAGCCCTCATTGCGCGGCACGAAGTTTCCGTCCTCGGAGTAACCGAGCCGGGGGCGCCCGAAGACGGCATCGGCGGCGACGGTGGCCTCCATCGCGACCAGTTGGGAGAAGCGCCAGCGCAGCGAGGTGTCGGGCCCGGCCAGCAGGGCGGGGACGAAGCGGGGTTTGGCGGCGATGATTCCGCCGAAGTACGACTCCGTGCTGCGGCCGAAGATGAGCAGGCCCAGTCCCGCGCCCACGCCCCAACGAAGGTTCCCCGCTTCGATGAGCGGAGTGTCCAACCACAGGCCTCCGGCGTACTGCTCCAGCTTCACGTCCGTGCGCCCATCCGGGAGCTTCTTCTCCAGACCCGCGAGGACCTGGAGGCGGATGCGCAGCGTGCGGAACTCCCAGCCGGAGGCGAGCAGCAGGCCCTGATGGCCCGAGCTCTCATACCCATCCAGCGTCATCACCCCGCCCACCATCACCTGCCAGCGCAGCGACACCGAGTCCGAGGCCGCCGGTGGCATGGACCAGAGTTCTGGCGGCATGGGCGTGGGCTCGCGCTCCGTCTCGGGGGTGGCGGGCGCGGGCAGCGGGGACGCGACTTCGACGACGTCTCCCAGGGGCGTGCCGGCCTCCACCGCGCGCAGGGCGGAGCGCACGACGAGCGCCACGGCCTCGGCGCCCGCGGACCACTCGAGCGCGCCGGGCTGCCCTTCCAGTCGGGCGATTCGCACGAAGAGGTGGCGACTGCCGGGCTCGGCGAAGTGGACGCGCAGCTCGGAGCCCGAGCGCTGGAACCAGAGGACGGCGCGGGCCTGCTGCGCATCCGCCAGTTCGACGACGGAGCGCCACTGGTCCTGGGGCGTGCCCTCCAGGGACGGGCCGGGCATGGCGCGCAGCTCGACGGGCAGGTCGCTGCTCTGGCCTCGCACGCGCTCGAGCAGGGCGCCGTCCTCGTCCGAGGACACACGCGCCACGGCGAGCCACGGGCCGCCGTCCGCCGCGCGCACCTCCACGCCCAGGCACAGGGCGGCGACGAGCCCCAGCCGAATCAACACGACGCCCGATGCCATGTCGCGGAGGCTAGCGTCTCGTGCGTGCGCGCGGGAAGCCCCGGGGCAAACACGCCTCACCGCGACGACGTGGGTGGCAGGCGCACCGGAAAAGACGCGCTGCGCCTGCAATCCTCCGGCGGACGGGCAGCCATGGGCCTGGGCCTCCAGGCTGCCCTCGCGAGCGGCTTCAGCGCTGGACGCTCGGGGTGGCGCGCAGCTCGCGGCTGACGCGCTCGGCCTCGCGGAAGACGCGCAGCAGGTTGCCGCCCAGGATCTTGTGGAGCTGCTCGCGGGTGTAGCCCCGGGCCACCAGCGCCTCGGTGATTCGCGGCAGGTCCGCCACCGAGTCGAGCCCCTGGGGCGAGGAGTTGATGCCGTCGAAGTCCGAGCCCAGGCCCACGTGGTCCACGCCGGCCACCTTGGCGACATGGTCGATGTGGTTGATGACGGCCTCCAGCGGCGGGCGCGGCACCTTCGCGGCCCACTCCCAGCTCACCTCGGAGTCCGCGCGGAAGCGCGTGACGGGGTCCGAGTTCTTGTGCTTCGCCTCCACCGCGGCCTCGGCGGCCTTCCGCTCGGTGGCCATGGCGGCGTAGGCCTTGCGGTAGGTGTCGTCGACGAAGGCGGAGAAGAAGTTCACCATGACGACGCCGCCGTTGGCCGCGACGGCCTTGAGCATCTCGTCCGTCATGTTGCGCGGATGGTCCGTGAGCGCGCGGGCGGACGAGTGCGACGCGATGACGGGCGCGCGCGTCACCTTCACCGTGTCGAAGAACGTCTTGTCGGACACGTGGGAGACATCCACGAGCATGCCCAGCCGGTTCATCTCTCGCACGACGTCGCGGCCGAAGTCGGTGAGGCCGTCATGGTGCTTCACCGCCGCGTCCTGGATATCGCCCGACGAGTCCGCCCACTCGTTGGTGTTGGACCAGGTGAGCGTCATGTAGCGCACGCCCAGCCGGTAGAAGTCGCGCAGCACGCCCAAGTCGTTCTGGATGGAGTGGCCGCCCTCGACGCCCATGAGCGTGGCGAGCTTCTTCTGCTTGCCGGCGCGCGCGGCGACGATGTCCTTCGACGACAGGGCGAGCACCATCTGGTCCGGGTGCTTCTCCACCGCGCTGAGCACCGAGTCGATGATGCGCAGCGTCTGGTGGGTGTACTGGCCGGCGAACTCCTTGGGCTCCACCCAGATGGAGAAGAAGGCCGCGCCCAGGTTGCCGGCGCGAGCGCGGGTCAGGTCCAGGTGCCCCTGGCCATTGGGCGGCTGGGAGCCCACGTCGAAGCCCTCGTTGAGCATGCGCAGGGGCGTGTCCACGTGCGTGTCGATGATGAGCGCCGACTCGTGGATGGCGCGGGCCTTCGCGGAGATGGGCGACGACGCGGCGGGCGCGGCGGCGAGCGAAGGAGCGCCCAGGAGCAGCAGGGCGGCGAGGACGGAGCGGTTCACGCGGGCACCTCGGAACGACGGGACTTGGGGGGACTCTCCCACGGAGCCTGGATGGGATGAAGGGATGTCAGGGACGCGTGCTGCCCTGCCCCACCACGCCCAGGCCCGCGTAGACGGTCTCCAGCCACTTCTCCGTCTTGACGTGGCCCTCGCCGAAGCTCCGGTACTGCTCCGGCAGCCCCTCCGCCTTCACCTGCTCCAGCGTCCTGCCCGCCACCTTCTTGCGCCGCACGAGCGCCGTCGTCTCGCGCAGCATGGCGACGAAGCGCTCCAACTCCTCGCGCCCCGCGAGCGCGCCGTGGCCCGGGATGATGCGCACGCCCGCGGGCAGGCTCGCGAGCACGCCCTCCACGTTGCGCACGTAGCCCTCCACGCTGCCGCCCGCCTCCAGGTCGATGACGGGGAAGCGGTCCGTGAAGAACTGGTCGCCCACGTGCAACACGTTGCTGCCCACGAAGAGCACGGTGCTGTCGCCATCCGTGTGGCCCGACGGCAGGTGCGTCATCCGAACCTCCTCGCCGTTGAACCAGAGGCTGAGGCCCTGCTGGAAGGTGAGGATGGGACGCGCGTGTTCCGGCGCGGGAGGCAGCGTCTCACCCCGGCGGACCCTCGGCTTCGACATGCGCGCGCGCACGGCGTCGTGCGCCACCAGGGTCGCCTCGCGCCCGAGCACCGCGTTGCCTCCGGTGTGGTCGCTGTGCACGTGCGTGTTGAGGACGTAGACGAGCTTCTGCTTGCTCAGGGTCTTCAGCGCCGCGCGGACCTTGTCGATGAGCGGGGCGAAGTCGTCGTCCACCAGGAGCACGCCGTCGGGCCCCACCGAGACGGCCATGTTGCCACCCGCGCCCTGGAGCAGATGAATGTTGCCGGCGACGGGCGTGGCGCGCACCTCCACCTGGGAGAAGTCGCGCTCCTGCGCGAGCACGAGGCAGGGGAGCAGGACGAGCACGGCGGCAACGGCCTTCATGCGACCTCCAGACGACGGGGATGCGTCCGCGGGCTTCTTAGCAAACCTGGCGTTCGTTCATTCCCGAGAGCCTCACTTCTCCCGCGAGCCACGGACCGTCCCGCGAACAAGCGGCGCGCCAGCGCAAGGAATCGCGCAGCGCCCTTCTCGCGCGTGGGCGCCTCGCGCGCCTCGGTGAACCTCACGCATCTCGCCGCGTGAGAAGCCACTGGAGTCCCGGCGCCCGTCCTCGCGGTGGGACACCTCGCGGATGCGTGCACGGTGGTGATGACGCGCCTCCGAGGGAGACGGCCCTGGCACGGCGACTGCTCAAGCAGCCGGCGACCTCAGGCGGTCAAGCCGGAGAGGCGGTCGCGCCGTGGTGGCGCGGTGTGGAGTGTGGAGGCGGAAGATGCTGATGGCGGGGAAGCGACTGGCGGTGTTCTCCATTCGCGAGGGCAAGGGCGGGAGCATCTGGGTGCGGGCGGGCAGCGCGTTCGTGAACAAGGACGGCTCGCTGAACGTGTTGCTGGATGTGCTGCCGCTGGACGGCAAGCTGCACGTGCGTGAGGCGGCGGAGAAGCGGGACACTCCGGGAGTCGGCGGGCGGTACGCGCCCGAGGTGGGGCTGGACGCGGCGCCCGTGGGGGGCCACTCGTGAGGGCCGCGTGGGGACTGCTGGCGCTGGTGCTCTTGGTGGGGAAGCCCGGCGTGGCGGACGCGGCGCGACTGCGCACCCAGTACTCGGGCGTGGTGAACCTCAACGAGGCGACGGCGGCGGAACTCGACTTGCTGCCCGGCGTGGGTGACGCGGCGGCGCAGCGCATCATCCAGCACCGGGGCAAGCGCCCCTTCCAGCGGGTGGAGGAGCTGGTGCGGGTGAAGGGCTTCGGCCGCAAGAAGTTCCTCAAGCTCAAGGCCCACCTGACGCTGAGCGGCCCCACCACCTTGAAGGTGGAGCAGGTGGCCCCGCCTCCCGAGGGAAAGGAGGTGGTCGCCACGAACAACTGACACGACGCATCCATTCACTACTGGGGAGCGGGGTCGCCGCCCGGGTCCGCATCGTGGCCCGGGCGGTGGCCCTGCCCGAAGTCCCGGCTTCGCGCCGGGGGAGCGGCCAGGCACCTCGCAAGTGAGGTTTGTATCTGGAACCCGGCTGGTAGAGCATCCGCCGCCATGAACCGACGACTGCCTCGACTGCTCACCGCGCTGCCCGTCTCGGCCGCGCTGGTTGCTCCGCCCGTCCTCGCGTGTACCAGCATGCTGGTCAACAAGGGCGCCACGGCGGACGGCGCCACCCTGATGACGTACGCCGCGGACGCGCACGAGCTGTACGGCGAGCTGTACTACACGCCCGCGCGCCGCCACGCCGAGGGCGCCTGGCGCGACATCATCGAGTGGGACACCGGCAAGCACCTGGGGCGCATCCCCGAGGCGCCGGTGACGTACTCCGTCGTCGGCAACATGAACGAGCACCAGCTCTCCATCGGCGAGTCCACCTTCTCCGGCCGCAAGGAGCTGGAGGCGCCCGCGGGCATCGTCGACTACGGCTCGCTCATCTACATCGCGCTGGAGCGCTCCAAGACGGCCCGCGAGGCAATCTCGGTGATGACCAAGCTGGTGGCCGAGCACGGCTACGCGTCCACCGGTGAGTCCTTCTCCATCGCCGACCCCAAGGAGGCGTGGCTGCTGGAGATGATTGGCAAGGGCGAAGGCCAGAAGGGCGCGGTGTGGGTGGCCCGCAAGCTGCCCGAAGGGCACATCACCGCCCACGCCAACCAGTCGCGCATCGAGCAGTTCCCGCTGAACGATTCGGACAACGTGCTGTACTCGCCGGACGTCATCTCCTTCGCTCGCGAGAAGGGCTGGTTCAAGGGCGCGGACAAGGACTTCAGCTTCGCGGAGACGTACAACCCGCTCGACTTCGGCGGGCAGCGCTTCTCCGAGGCGCGGGTGTGGAGCATCTTCCGGCGCGCGGCGCCGTCGAAGAACTTCGGTCCGGAGTACGCGGATGGCTCCGCGCCGGCCAAGCGGCTGCCCCTGTGGGTCAAGCCGGACAAGAAGCTGTCCGTGCAGGACGTCATGGCGCTGATGCGCGACCACTTCGACAACACGCCGCTCGACATGTCCAAGGACGTGGGCGCGGGGCCCTACGCGCTGCCCTATCGCTGGCGGCCGATGACGTGGGAGGTGGACGGCAAGAAGTACGTCCACGAGCGCGCCATCTCCACGCAGCAGACGGGCTTCTCCTTCGTCGCGCAGATGCGCGGCTCCATGCCGGCGCCCATCGGCGGCGTGCTCTGGTTCGGCGTGGATGACACGTCGATGACGGTCTACACGCCGATGTACGCGGGCATCCGGCAGGTGCCGAGGAACTTCGCCCAGGGCGTCGCCAGCCGCGGGGCGTTCTCCTGGGACTCCTCCTTCTGGGTGTTCAACTGGGTGTCCAACCAGGCCTATTCGCGCTGGAGCGACATGTCCGTGGACGTGCGGAAGGAGCAGGGCGCGCTGGAGGGCCAGTTCCTCGCGGACCAGGCCGACATCGAGAAGACGGCGCTGGAGCACTACAAGCGCAGCCCGGAAGAGGCGCGGCAGTACCTCACCACCTACTCGGTGCAGCAGGGCGAGAAGGTCCACGCGCGCTGGCGGAAGCTCGGCGAGACGCTGCTGGTGAAGTACATCGACGGCAACGTCCGCGACGAGCAGGGCAAGGTGAACCACCCCAAGTACCCGGAGAGCTGGTACCGGCGCATCGCCCAGGAGCGCGGCAAGACGCTGGAGATGCCGC
>NZ_JABXEM010000180.1:0-24059 GCF_013372595.1 Myxococcus sp. AM011 | reverse complement strand
GCCCAGCACCCATCCCACCGGCAACCAGTACCTGGGAGGCACCCGCTTCACCGGCAGTGCCGCCAGCGCCAGCAACGGCACCTGGGACAGCACCCCGGTGGCCGTCCAGCCCAGAAACGCCACGATGAACGGCGGAGGAAGCCAGGGGGCCGTGTAGAACCCCGCCGTCCCCACCCACCAGTGCAAGGCCACGCCCTGGCGCACGAGCGCGGCCAGCAGCAGCGCCGCGGCGGACTGGCGCCAGCCGTTGGCGCGGTGGAGCGACCACCCCAGCAGCGCGATGCCCACCCAGGCCAAGGGCTGCGCCCACGTCCACAGGAAGGCGACGCCCAGCGCGACACCCGAGCCCAGGGCCAGCAGCAGGCTCATCGCTTCCGGAACCTCTCCGGCGGAACCGGGACCAGCGCCGTGGCCTCCCCCGGGAGCTCCACCTTCACGAGGTTGGGGTGCTTGCGCGCCAACCGGGCCTCCAGCACCGCGGGCTCCCAGCGCGACACCTCTTCGAGGGCCGTGTCCATGGCCTTCGCGTCCAACCGCCACAACTCGAGCGCCTTGCCAGAGCGCGTACGGACGAAGCGAGCGCGCTGCTCGGGGCTCCCGGCCTGGAAGAAGCCCTCGTCATAGAGCAATCCATCCAGGGGCAGCTTGTACGTGGAGCCCAGCACCCAGGCCCCCGGCGCCTCTTCCGCGAGCGCCGTGAGCAGCGGCGTCGAGAAGCCGTAGCAGGTATCCAGGACGATGAGGTCCGGGCGATAGCACCGAGCCACCCGCGCGAGGTCCTCCGGGGACGCGTTGAGATAGCTCGGCGGCAGGCTGTGTCCGCTGAGCACGAGCACCTCCGCCCTCACTCCCGAGGGACAGGAGAAGTCCTCGAGGGCCACATGCGGGCAGCGGTCATCGGAGCACGGCGACTGCTGCAACTCGGCGACATCCGCTCGTGAGTAGACCGCCACGACGCGCTCCTGCACTCCGGGGGCCTGCTGACACGCGCAGGCCCCCAGAAGCAGGGCCAGAAGCCAGTGCCTTGCCAACACAGTCATGGACGGTTCCAGTTCCTGGCTCGAAACACGGGGAGGCCTGTGTTAGCAGCGGCACCAATACGAGGCGCACCACGAGCGGCAGTAGTTGCTCAGCCCGGTGAGCCTGCAGCCGTTCCGCCTGTACTGCTGGGAGCAGCCGACGGTGGAGCCCACGTACCAGACGCCCACCGCGATGAGGGTGACAACCGCCGCGGCGCCGCCCTTCCCATTATGGTCCTCGGGCAGGTACTTGCTGATGACTTCAATCATCGTGAACAGGGAGTACTCGGAGACGGCTTCCAGCTCCCCGGTATCGAGGAGAATCGCGGCCGCTTCCTGCTCGTTGGCGGCCAGCTTGTCTCCCACCTGGATGGTCTTGTCCGCGTTGAAGACCATGTGCAGCTTGCCGCCTTCATGGTGGACCCAGGCGTCGCCCGTCTCGTTGTTCACCGTGTAGAGGGTGCGCTCCCCGGTCTTCTCGTCAATCACCTCGAGGACGGCGTCCTCCGTGCCGCGGACGAGCGTCTGCCGCAGGACGAAGTTCATGAAGCGGGGCACCTCGTCATGCATCGCGATGCCCAGCCGGCCAAACCGCTCCAGGCTCCCGTCGATGACTTGCGCGGGCTCCACGGCGCTGAAGACGATGTTCGCGGCCAGGGCCTCGCGCGCCTTGGCCATCGGGTTGGCCTCGGGAGCACGGCTGCAGCCGATCTGAACGGTGAAGACCGCGAGCATCGCGAGCGTTACCGCGCGCAGTCCGTTGGAAGAACCCTGGTGTGACTCAGCCGGATGAAACATGTGGGGACACTCCTCTTGCTGTGGGGAACTCGCACCCGGCTCGAGGCGGGGTGCGATGGTGACTGCACTCCCCGTGAAGGCAGGAACCAGGCCATCTCTGGCTTCCCTCTAAATCCGTGTCGCTACGCTGGTGCCGGTGTTGCGTCCGCCGCAACAAAACTTCACTATCCGTGACATCCGGCGCTACAACCCCCACTGCTCATCCAGTGCCGCGCAGCGGCGGCAGCCCCCATTCGAGGCCGACCCAACCAGGCGGGGTGACGCGCAAGGAACGGCGACTCAAGGAGGTGGCTGCATTCAGTCGGGATACAGGCGTTCCCATTCCTCCCGCCATTCCCGCGCCAGCACGGACCGCTGGCGGCCGTAGCGGGCCTCGGTCGCCGAGGCCGCGGTGATGCGGTCGACGCGGAAATGGCGGAAGGCCTGGCGCAAGCAGCACCAGGCGGCAACGAGCTGTTTGCCCTCGTGAAACGCGAGCTGCACCGGCCAGATGTCGCGCTGGCTCGGCTGGCCCTTCTCGTCGGCATACACGATGAGGAGCGCCTTCTCTTCGCGAATGGCCCGGCGCACGAGGCCGAGCACCGGGACGGACGCAGACCCGCCGCGCATCAGGATGGGCCAGAGCCCGGTGTCGTTCATCCGGTCGCGCAGATCGTCCGGCGAGGCGGTGGCGATCTTCCCCAGCGCATTGCGCGCCGCCCCGGCAAGGCCGGCATCCGGCTGGGCCTCGACCCAGCGGGAGCCGAGCACCAGCGCCTCGAGTTCCTCGGCCGTGAACATCAGCGGCGGCAGGAAGAAGCCCGGCTTCAGCATATAGCCCACGCCCGCCTCGCCAACGATGGGCGCGCCAAGACCGATGAGCGTCCGCACGTCGCGATAGAGCGTGCGCACGGAAACACCCTGTTCCTCGGCCAGCGCCGCCGCGGTGACGGGGCGGCGGTGCCGGCGAAGCGCGTCCATGACTGCGAAGAGGCGTTCGGTCTTGTCCATGCGTGCGCGCGGCTCACCTCAGGGTGTCATGGAACGCCCGGATATCGGCCGCGTAGTGCGCCGGAGCCTCGAGTGCTGGGAAGTGCCCGGCCTGCCGCGCCTCGGTCCAGTGGACAAGGTTCTGCAAGTGCCGTTCACCCCAGGCGCGCGGCGCGGGATTGTCGACGTCGGCGGGCACCAGCACGCCATGCTTCACGTCGTGGCGGGGCATCGGCATCAGCGGTTCCTGATCGGCGAAGGCCTCTTTGTACAGCCGAACCGATGAACCAATCGTCTGGGTGAACCAGTAGACCGAGAGCAGGGTGCAGAGGTCGTCGAGCGAATAGACCGACTCGAGGCGGCCGTCCCGCAGCAGGCTCCCGCCGTGAAACTTCTCGATGATCCACGACGCCTGGCCCGCGGGTGAGTCGTTGAGGCCGACGGCGAGCGTCTGCGGCTTGGTTCCGTGAAGCATGATGTAGGCGCCCTGCGTGAGGGTCCACAGGTCGACGCGCCGGAAGTAGTCCACTTCCTCGGGCGTCGGCGCCTCTGGCCGCGGGTACCCCGAAAAGACGTTGAGGTAGTGTGCACCCATGAGACGGCCGGGATGGTTGCGGACCAGGCTGAAGCAGACCCCGGAGCCCAGGTCCGAGCACGCAACGAGGAACTTCTCGTAGCCCAGCCGGGTCATCAGCTCGGCCCAGAGATGACCCATGCGACTCATGTTCATGCCCTTCTTCGTCGGCCGGCCCGAGAAGCCGAAGCCCTGCATCGAGGGAATGATGACGTCGAACGACACCCCGTTTCGCTCGGCGGTGAGCAGCGGAATGAGCGGCAGGAACTCGACGAAGTTCGATGGCCAGCCATTGGCGAGGACGATGGGAACGCGGGTTTCGCCCTGACCCGGCGCATGAACGAAATGAACCCGCTCGCCATCGATCTCCTCGATGAATTGCGGAATCGCGTTGAGGCGCTGCTCGGCGGTGCGCCAGTCGAACCGCTCCGCCCAGTGGGTGACCAACCGCCTGAGCAGCTCAGCGTCGGTGCCATCCTCCCAGCCGACGCCTTCGACCGCCGGGGGGAAGCGAGTGGCCTTCAGCCGCGCCCGAAGGTCGGCGAGCTCGGAATCGGAAATGGCAAGGGTGAATGGGCTCATCGTGCGTTTGTGCATCCCAAGGTTGTGCCCGAGGTGTGCTGACAGGGCGTGTCAGCAGTGTTCAGTCACACGCTCGCCCAGCCGACGCCGCCGCACAGTCAGCCGCTGGTGAAGCGCTCGGGTCCTTCCACGCTCATCCCGCTTTGCGACGGAAGTGGAGCGCCTGCGCGCCGGACTTGAACCGCTGCGTCGAAAGGAGCTCGAGCTGCCGCGCACTCGACAGGCCATGGAACAACGTCGGCCCGCGGCCACTGATGACGGGATGAACGACGATGCGGTACTCGTCGATGAGCCCCCACTCCTCGAGCGCGGTCGCGAGCTTGGGCGCTCCGACGAGGACACCTCGCTCGGTCTTCGCTTTCAGCGCGGAGATCGCCTCGCGAAGGTCACCCTCCACCTTGATTGTGTTCCGCCACGGAAAGTCGCTCCGCGAGCCCGACACGACGTACTTTGCCTTCGCCTCGAGCTTCTGTGCCCACTCGCGCATCGCGCGCGGCGCCTTTTCGTCGCGTGCCACCGCGGGCCAGGCTTCCTCCATCAGCTCGTAGGTGGTGCGCCCGAAGAGCATCGCACCGCTCTGATCCATGAGCTGCGTCCAATAGTCGTGCAGTTCGTCGTCCGCGATGCCCTGGGTGTGGTCGATGCACCCGTCCAAAGTGACGTTGAGACCGAAAGTGAGGAGGTTCATGGCGTGGGATTCTACGCAAAGCGCGCCCAGCGCGCAGCAGTCCGAGCCAGCGACGCAATGCCCGTCAGGCGGCTGCGCGACTTTCGGTGCGCCGCGCGCGAAGGACGCGGCGCACCGATTCTCCTACCGAGACCGCGCTGAAATCAGGGCACACCGTCCCATCGCGGACAGCGACCTAGAGTCCGTTGGGGACCACGGTCACGGTGCCGGAGCCCCTGTTGGTCAGGATGAGGTCGGCGTACCCATCCGCGTCCATGTCCGCGGTGGCGATGGCGTTGAGGCCAGGTGAGGCGCCGGTCGTGACGACGGTGCCTGCGGTGAAGCCTCCGCTGCCGTTGCCGGTCATCGGGCGGACGCCGCCCGAGGCCGCTGTCACGAGGATGTAGGCGTCGAGCTTGCCATCGCCGTTGAAGTCACCGGCCACGACGCCCAGCGCCGAGTTGGCGGCCGTATTGGTCGCGGCGGTTGACTGAGCGCCGCTCGCGAAGGTGCCGTTGCCGTTCCCTCTGAAGTAGAAGAGGAACCGGCCGGCCGCGCCGTTCGAGAGGATGTCGAGCGTGCCGTCGCCGTTGGCGTCGCCGAAGGCGATGCCCGCCGTCTGGCCGCTGGCGGAATTGCTGTAGGCGACGGGTGCGGCGAACGTGCCGTCTCCCTGGTTGATGAGGACCGACAGGCGTGCGCTGGCGGGACTCGTCACCACGATATCGGAGAAGCCATCGCTGTTCAGGTCACGGCAGGCGATGCTCGACTGCGCGCCGCCGGTGCTCTGGATGCCGATGAACGTGGGCGCGCCGAAGTTGCCCGCGCCGGTGCCGAAGAGCACGCTCACCTGGTTCTGGGTCACGCTGGTCGTGGCGATGTCAGCCACCCCGTCGTTGTCGAAGTCACCGGTGCAGAGGTGGACGGAGCCCGGGGTGCCCGTGGTGAAGCTCGTCGGCGCGCCGAAGGTCCCGGGCGCGCTCGAGCCCAGGTTCTTGTAGACGCTGATGTTTCCGTTGATGAGGGGCAGGTTGGTCTGTCCGTCGACGGTGACGGCGTCGAGCCACCCGTCGCCGTCCACGTCCACGGCCACGACCGCGTTGCTGGAGAGCGAGGCGCTCCCGTAGTTGACCTCCGACTGGACGCTGGCGTCGCCGTTGCCCAGGAAGACGGAGAGCGAGCCAGAGGGAGTCTGGGTCGACCCGGATTCGGCGTTGGCCACCAGGATGTCGAGCTTGCCGTCGCCATTCACATCGGCGACCGCCGGGGCCAGCGGGCTGTGGTTCGCGGGGGAGCTGACCGGCGTGCCGGGGACCTGGCCGGGTGGGATGGCCTGGCAGGTGGCGTTCGAGCAGATCTGCCCCGTCGAGCACACGATGCCGCAGGCGCCGCAACTGTTGGCGTCGCTCTGGAGGTTCACCTCGCAGCCGTCGGACGAGTTCGCGTTACAGTCCGCGAGGGTGCCGGAGCAAGACTGGCAGATGTTCCCCTCGTAGGTGGGCGCGCACTTGCAGGTGTAGCTACCCACGCCGTCGATGCAGGTGCCACCGTTCAGGCAGGGGCTCGCGGCGCACTCGTCGATGTTGGTGCAAGTCACCCCGTCGCCCTCGTACCCCGCATTGCAGGCACAGGTGAAGGAGCCCCCGCTGTTGGTGCAGGAGGCGTTTTCGCTGCAGTTGTCGGTACCGGCGGCGCACTCGTCGATGTCGGTGCAAGTCACCCCGTCGCCCGCGTACCCCGCATTGCAGGCGCAGGTGAAGGAGCCCTCGCTGTTGGTGCAGGAGGCGTTTTCGCTGCAGTTGTCGGTACCGGCGGCGCACTCGTCGATGTCGGTGCAGGTCACGCCGTCGCCCTCGTACCCGGCATTGCAGGCGCAGGTGAAGGAGCCCGCGATGTTGGTGCAGGAGGCGTTTTCGTTGCAGTTGTCGGTACCGGCGGCGCACTCGTCGATGTCGGTACACACTGTCGGCTGTCCCGTGCAGGTGTAGCCCGGCTCCACCTGGCAGACGCTGTTACAGCCGTCGCCAGAGAGTTGATTGCCGTCGTCACAGACTTCGAATCCGCCCAGCACCCCATCACCACAGATGGCCCGCAGCGACGTCTCCACCGCGTCCACCAGGTAGATCGCGACCGCGCCCCTCAGGCGCACGTAGCGATAGGGCTTGTTTCCCGGGTAGAGCGCCACCGCCACATGCGTCCCCAGGCCCAGCTCCACCAGGTGCAGCGAGCTGGAGCCGATGAGCGTCCCATCCGCCTTCAGGAAGTCCACCTGGGCCACCAGCGCCAATGACAAGCCCTTGTAATAGACACGCAGGTCGCCGGTGCCTTCCTCGCCCGCACCCAGGTCCAGCACCAGCGCCGCGTTGAGCAAGCCCACCAGGGTCGCGGCATGCCCGTCCGGCGCGCCCAGCGCCGCGCTCGCGTTGAGCACCGCCGCATTGGTGCCCGGCGCCACAGCATCCGCATACGGGTCCCACGTCAAGGAGGCTTCCAGCGGCTCACTCGTCACCGCCCCGTTGTCCTCTTGCGGCACCTCATCCGCGGGAGGAAGGGACTCCACACCACATGCTCCGAGCGACAAGACCAGCGTCACGCCGAGTCCCCACGACCACAGCGCACCAGGACGGCTTTGCATTGAGTGTCTCTCTCCGAGGAGCAGGCTGAAGCCCGGAATGGACGTCCCCCCCATGGAATGAACGACGCCATTCCTTACTCCCAATTGCTCGGCGCGCAACAGACGGATTCGCGAGATTCTCCGGCGACCAGCCGACAAGCATTCGAGGGCCATGGACAAAATGCCCATGAGATGCATTTGCCCTCACAGCAATCGACGGGCCATGATGGAGAGGGGCCCCGCACCGCCGACAGCGCTTGTAGGTCCCAGGAGCGCAGATGCTTGGAGCCCCAAAAAGCGCTGAAATGCCTCCCACGCCTTCTGCTGGCTCCCTTGCGCCGGGGCAAGTCACGAATTGATGAGGGTTCTCTATTTCAAACGACAAATGTCAGACTGATGTGGTTGTCTCCTGTTTCCCGGAATGCCTTCCGGAAAGGAGGCACCATGCTTCGACGCACATTGAAGTCCGCGCTGGTTGCACTGTTCATCCCCAGCCTGCTGCTCACCGCCTGTGGTGAGGGACTGGAGTCGCGTCCCGCCCTGGACCCGGAGATGGCCCGGGTGCCGGCTGGCGCCCCGGTTCGCGAGGGCTACGCCTGGAATGCCGCGAGAGGGAAGCTGGTGCCAGTGAAGTACGCCGAGGTGGATGGACTGGCCATCCTCGAGGGAGACATGATTCTCGGCACGGTGGAGGAGATGGAGGCGCGCGTGCGCGAGGTGAAGGCCCGGGGAGGTCTCGACGCCCCGGGAGTCCACGCCCAGGGCGTGGCCATCACCGGAGCCAACTATCGCTGGGCCAACTCAGAGGTGCCCTACACCATCGACGCGGCTGTGCCAAACCAGGTGCGAATCACGGACGCCATCACTCACTGGCAACAGCGTACGCACCTGCGCTTCGTGCAACGCACCGTGCTCAACGCGGCGCTGTATCCGAACTACGTCAACTTCCAGACGGGCACCGGGTGCAGCTCCAACGTGGGACGGATTGGTGGCAGGCAAGGGGTGTGGCTGGAGGCCGGGTGCAGCACGGGCAACGTCATCCATGAAATCGGACACGCCCTGGGGCTGTGGCACGAGCAGTCGCGCGAGGACCGCAATACCTACGTGCTCGTCCGGCCCGAGAACATCACCGCGGGCTATGAGCAGAACTTCAACCAGCAGATCGCCGACGGTGACGACATCCTCGCCTATGACTACGGCTCCATCATGCACTACCCGAGGACGGCGTTCTCGAAGAATGGGCTCCCCACCATCGAGCCACTGGGGGGGCAGGCCATCGGGCAGCGCGATGCGCTGAGCATCACGGACGCGGCAACCGTGGCGCGTCTCTACTCGAGAACCATCTCCCTGCGCGCCTTGCGCGGCCACTACGTGGTGGCCGAGGGCGGCGGCGGCGGCGCGGTGAACGCCAATCGTGGCGCCGTGGGTCCCTGGGAGAAGTTCCAACTGGTGGACCGCAACGGCTTCGAACTGCAGACCGGCGACCTCATCCACCTGCAGACGGTCAACGGCAACTACGTCATGGCCGTGAACGGTGGCGGCGCGGAGGTGACAGCCACCCCCACGGCGCCTGGCAGCTATGAAACCTTCCGCATCTCGAAGATCGCCGGCACGGGCCTGCTCACCATCGGCACCGGAGACACCGTGGCCCTGTCGACGAACAATCTCCTCAACCCCCGCTACCTGTATGCCGATAACGGTGGCGACGGCGGGGTGTATGCCGCCGGCGCATCCGTGGGGCAATGGGAGCAGTTCACCATCACCTTCTACTGAGGGACGGGGGAGGGCCTGCTCCAGCGCCGGACGCTGGAGCAGGGCGCAATCGTCCCCTCAGGCGATGAGCTCGGAGAGCACGCCCTTGGTCAGCGCCGGGTCGCCGAAGTCGTCCAGGTTTCCACCGGCCGCGTTCTTCAGCCCCACGGCGGTGCCAATCGTGTTCAGCATCCGGTTGTGGTTGGGATTGCCGCCGCCCGACGCCGCGACGTAGACGCCCTGCTTGAGGAAGCCATTGCAGCTCCCCGCCAGGACGAAGGGCACATCGCGCGCCGAGTGAGCCGGCCCGTTGCCCAGGTCGTTGTACCAGACCGCCACGCCGTGCTCGATGAGTCGCTTTCCGTCCGGCATCTGGTAGGCCACCAGCCGGTCCAGCAGGTGCTTGAAGGCGCTCGCGAACTGCACGTCCACGTGGTGATGCAGCAGGTCCGAGCCGGTGATGATGCCGCCGCTGGCGTCGTGCGACGAGCGACGGTGGGACACGTAATGGAAGTTCTCCATCAACTGCCCCGTGCCCGGGTCGCGGTAGCGCGTGTCGCCGTCGTTGCCGTTGCCCACCTGGATGACGGCCGCGCGGTTGGTGCCGCACGCAATCGCCATCACCGCGATGTCCATGTGCAGCCTGGCGGTGGCGAGCACCTCGGTGCCGTCCGTGCTGTCATAGCCGGGCGCCTGCTGCTGGAGGAGGAGCTCCTGGTCCGCGCGCATGCGGCAGCTCAGGGCGACCTCCAGGTCCCGGACATTGGACAGGTGCAGGTCCAGGCGCTCATGGTCTGACGCGCTCAGCTCGGGACGCTGCTGGAGCGCCTGGAGCTGGGCCTTCACCAAATCATTCACGCTGCGCTGCCGGACGAGGAGCTGCTCGCGAGCCTCGGGAGTCAGTCCTCCCGGGCCGCCAATCATCGTCTGGTACGCATTCCACGGGTCATGCAGCGCGGCCCGGCGCACGTTGCTGCTCCGGTAGGAGAGGCAGGGCCCCCCGAGCCAGCCGCCACGCCGGCCCGCGTAGAAGACGAGCGAGTCACGCTGCTGCGGATTGAGCTCGCGGCCGATGCGGTGGTCGATGGACTCGCCTCCGGACTCGGAGCCGCCGCCCGCGCCCTCCACCACGGGGCCCCGCGCGGTCAGCCCCTGCATGGCGCCGCGGGCGTGGCCGTCCCCGTAGTTGTAGTCCTTCATGTTGACGTTGCGCACCAGCAGCAGGTGCGCGCGGTGGTCATCGAGCACGCCCACGGCCCGCCCGGCGATGCTCTCCGCGGTGAGCGCCCCCAGGGTGCGCGGCCAGAAGCGCTCCGGCTCCGCGCCGAGCTCCGACGTCGTCTGGGCCGAGGCGACGCCGTTGGCCTGCCGGAAGAAGATGGCGTACGGCCGTGCCCCCGAGTCCGCCGCGCGGGCGGTCCTCGGCATCAGCCCCTCGAGAAACGGCAGGCTCAGCATCGTCCCGCCCAGGCCCTTCAACACCATCCGGCGACTCAGCTTCATGGCAGCTCCTCCGGGTGGCGATTCACGAAGCCCTCGCTGGTGACGACCTCCACGACGAGGTCGACGATGGACAGGTTGCCCGCCTTCGACCGCTTTCCGAGCCGCTCCACCAGCGGCCCATCCTCGTGGGAGAGCGGGCGCCCGTGGAGGTACTCCACCCAGTGCTGCGCGTAGCACGCATGCACCGACTCATTGGCCGCGAGTGCGTCCGCCAGGTCGAGCGCGTCGCGCACCGGCACCCTCTCTCCGTTGATGTTGGGAGTCGAGCTGGCGTCCACCGGATGTCCGTTGTCCGTGGTGCGGTAGCCGCCGATGGCGTCGAAGTTCTCGAAGGGGAAGCCGAGCGGGTTGATGAGGTTCGAGTGGCAGCTGGCGCACGCGGACCCGGGCGCTTCGGTGTGCGAGGCGACGACCTCGCGATTGGTGCGGCCCTGGGGGGCGGGCAGCGGCGGGATGTTGGCCGGCGGCGCGCCAATCTTCCGGCAGATGATGCGCTCGGACACGAAGACGCCGCGGTGGATGGGGTCCGGGTCCACCGACGTCGCGTGCGCGGCCAGGAAGCCCACCTGGGTGAGCACGCCCTTGCGCTCGCGCGAGTCCAGCGTCACGGGGACGAAGTCGGCGGTGAACGTGCCACTCAGCCCATAGACGCGCGCCAGCTCGTCGTTGACGAAGGTGGCCGGCGAGGTGAGCAGTTCGCTGTAGCCGCCCTTGCGGGAGAAGACGACGTCCTGGACGAACAGGGTCGTCTCCCGGGCCGCGTGCTCCCCGAGCCGCTCGGACACCTGGGGGTAGCGCGTGAGGGAGGGGCGGATGGCGGCGTAGCGGGGCACGTCGAAGAGGGTGCGGTGGAAGGCCTCCACCACCTTGTTCGAGCGCGCGTCCTGGAGCATGCGCCGTGCCTGTGTGGCGACGCCCTCGCGGGAGTGCAGGGTGCCCTCGCTCGCGGCGGCGAACAGGGCGTCGTCCGGCATGGCGCTCCAGAGGCCGTAGCTCAGCCGCGAAGCCACTTCGTAGTCGTCGAGCGGCACCTTGTCCTGCACGGCCTGGGTGCTCTGCTCCACGCGGTAGAGGAAGTGGGGCGACTGGAGGAAGGCTTCCATCACCAGCCGGATGCCACCCTCGAAGGCCGCCATGTCCGCGTAGGCCTGGGGCCCCTTGCGGTACAGCCCGAGGTAGCTCTCCACCTCTTCGGACGTCAGCGGGCGCCGGTGCGCGCGCCGGCCGAAGGACTCCACGAAGGCGCGGGCGCGCTCCTCGCTGGTGGCGGCCGACGGAGGCAAGAGGCGCGCGAGCTTCGTCGCGTCCGTCGTCACCTGGCCGGCGAGCTCCGCGGCGGCGCGCTGGTAGGCGCCCCAGAGGGCCTCGTCGACGGAGAGGGCGCGCGCATCGTTGTCAAAGAGGAAGCCGCTCTGGGCGGGGTCCGCGCGGAAGGTGCCCGCCAGCGGGGTGGGCGGTGCGTCCAGCCTGAGCAGCTCCTGCACGCTGTTCGTCCACTGCACGTGCGTCAGGCGCGCCATCCGCACCGACGGGGCTGGCTTCTCGATGACGGTGGGCGTGCCGGGGCCGGGCCCTCCACCGGGGCCCTCCGGGTTGGAGATGGTTCCTTCGCAGCCAGCAGCCCCGCTCAAGACCAGCCCGAGCACCACCGGGCGCCACCACCGTCCCCGCTCCACTGGCTCTCGTGACAACCGTTGTGACCGCATCCTCGGCACGAGCGCCTCCATGATTGGGAGACATAGCAATCGGATGGATTGCGCGTTCCTGTCAATGTAGCCGTGACTCGCACGCGCGTCGGTCAAATGGCCCGATGACACGGATACTGAAAAACTCGTGTCACGCGTGCATCCGCGTTTCATCAGGCCCGACTTTTCGTGCGGGCCTCGCGCGAAAGTGTGGAGGAGGCGCCACATGCGTGGGGGACAGACCCCCTCAATGCGCCGGTGCTACAGCCGCAGGTAAATGCCGAGCTGACCGCTGAAGTACAGGTCCTTGGCGCCGCTGGCGAAGACCGGGGCTCCCTCCGCGGCGTCGGCGGTGAAGGAGTAGCTCCGCAGCTCTCCGCCCATCCGCAGACCCAGCATGCGCGTCAGGGCGAACTCCACGGCGAGCTCGCCATCGAGTCCGGAGCCGCTCAGCTCCGGGAGGTAGTCGTCCGAGGACAGCTCGCCGCCGCTCAGCACGTGCTGGTAGCCCACGCGCGCGGCGATGGCCCATCGCTCGGTGAGCGCCTTGCGCAGGCCCAGCTCCACGTGCGCGAAGCGGTAGTCCACGTCGGGCAGGGCGAAGGTGCTCTCCGGCGGGAGTTCCATCGCGAAGGAGTGGGTGCCGTACAGCGCGCCCACGGAGACCTCCAGCCACCGCAGCGGCAGGCGGAAGCGCAGGCCTCCCTCCAGGAGCTGCGCGGTGGTGCCGTAGCTGGAGCCATCCGGGAGCCGCGTGGACAGCCCGAGCGAGCGTGAGCCCCGCGCCACGATACCCAGGTTGTGCACCACCCCATCCGTGAAGTGGGAGAGCGGGAAGTAGCTCACCGCGAGGCTCACCGCCGCGGCGCTGTTGAGGCTGTAGTCGGGCAGCTCGCTGGCGTTGTTGCCCGAGAAGTTGAAGCGGCGGAACAGCCCCTGTCCGGACAGCAGCGCCTCCAGGATGGGGCCGTCCAGGTTGAGAGGGCCGGCTGCCTTCGGCTCGGGCTTCACCGGCGGCTCGTCGTTCTTCACGGTGGGCGGGGGAGGCTTCACCACCGCCGGGCGCGGTGCCTCCGCGATGGGGGCAGGGGGCGCGACCTCCGGTTCGGAGACAGGCGTCGGAGGCGTGACGGCGGCGGGCGGGAGGCGCTGCTCCGGGCCCGCCTTCAGGGCCGCGCCCAGCTTGGGCTCGAGCTCGCGCCGTACGTCGGGGAAGGCGGGCTGGGTGCGGACGTCCCAACGCTCCTCCGCGAGGAGGGTGCCGTCCTTGCCGGAGTAGGCGCGGACCTCCACGTCCCAGCGCTTCGTCCCCTTCACCGAGGCGAGGACCAGCACGTCCGCGCCGAGCTTCTTCGCCAGCGCCTGCCGCTGCTCATCCGTCTTCGGACCGCCGCGGATGTGCTTCACCTGGGCATCCACCTTCTTCGCGGGCAGCACCTCTCGCCCGCGTCCCTTCTTGCCCAGCTCCTGCGTCAGCACCCTGCGCAGCGCATCCGCCTGGCGGCCCTCCGGGCGCAGCACCGCGACCTTGCTCTTCTGCGCCTGCGTCTTCTTCGCCTGCGCGGCCTCGGCCGGGCGGTACGACACGAACAGCGCCAGCACCAGCAACACCCATCCCGCGATGCGGCTCACAGGGCCACCTCCTTGGGGCGGACAGACGAGGTGGAAGCGGCCGGGAGGACAGGGACGAAGGGACGGGAACGCATGGGTGCTCGGCTTCCAGTGACGAGACGGGGGGCTGCCTCGGCCCAAAGCAATTGAGGGGCCAACATCCTGGAGCTTAGAGCCTATCTCGGGAGGAGCGTGCGGAATCAGGTGATGATGCCCACCGCGAGGCGCGGCATTCCCAGAGAGGTGTCCTCGCGGCTTCTCCCAGCGCACCAGCAGTTGCGCTTGCTCGGGTTGGGTGGGCAGGAGGGTCAAGCAGCCAGCGGCACCTGTGAGGCGGTCTTCTCGAACCCGACAGGGCTGACGGCGCCAGGCGCGGAGTGCCGCCGCTGGCGGTTGTGGAACACCTCGATGAACTCGAACAAGGCAGCCTTCGCGGACTCACGCGGGAGAGGTGGGTCACGACCCGCTCTCGTGCGAAGTGATGCGGCACCCTGTCGGGCCGCGTCACGCCGTGGACGGGGTTGCCAGAACGGAAACATTCAGGCAATCCCATACATGGGGACACTTGTCCCCAGCAACAGAGGGGGAAGTGCCATGCGGTTGCGCCAAGGGCTGCTCAGCGGCCTGTTTCTGATTGTTTCAAGTTGTGGTCCGACGTCGCCGGAAGAACCGGCGCCTGACAAGGCTCCGGCGCAAGCCCGGGTCGAGCGGCTCGCGGTGGAGCGCGGCTTCGACCTGCGGGAGGTGTCTGTAGTCCCAGAAGGAGAGGGGGTGCGGCACGCGCTCCACTTCCGGGGCGTCCCCATCTGGGGTCTGGAGGCGAAGACGTCGCAGGGGCAGGCCCTGCTCTCCAACGTCCGCTTCGAGGCCACGAGCGCGGTGGAGACGGAGGCCCGGCTCACCGAGGCCCAGGCCCGGGACGCGGCCCTCGCGGCCATGCGGGACGCCACCGCGAGCGTGGAGTCCTCGCGGCTCGTGCTCTTGCCCCGCGAAGAGCGCCGGTTGCGCAAGGATGCCGCCCCGAGCTTCACCGGCGCGCGCAACGCCGAGGACTTCGAGCGGGTGGTGACGGGGCTGCGGCTCGTCTACCGGGTGAATCTCTTCACCGATGGAGAGGAAGGAGGCTTCCGGCGTCGCTGGATGGCGCAGGTGGATGCCCGCTCCGGCGAGGTGCTGCACCTGGCACCGCTCGAGCGCACCGCCGCGACCCAGACACGCCGGAAGGGCATCGGCAACGGCTACTACGCGGGCAGGGTCACCCTCTCCGTGCTGTATGACTCCGTGGAAGCGGCCTCCTGGCTGACCGACATATACAACAACGAGTACGTCGGCCTCATCCGGGTGCCGCCCCGGAGCTTTGGCTACGAGCAGTACCTCAGCGCGGACTCGACCTTCGGCGACGGGCTGCGCTATGGCGGCGCTGGCACCCTCAGCGCCAATGGGGAGACGGCGGCGGTGGACGCCTACCACGCCGTGGGACTGGCGTGGTCCGTCTACGAGACCTTCCTGGGGCGCAATGGCCCGGCTGGGAAAGCGGGCTTCGAAGTCCGGCTGCACGTGCAAGCGGAGAACGCCTTCTACTACCCGAGTGCACGTTCGCCCGCCGTGGGGTTCGGCTATCGCAGCCTCACGGCCAATCCCAAGAGCCCGATGACGACCACGGACATCGTGGCCCACGAGCTGGCCCATGACTTCTTCGCCCGGGAGCTGGCGGGGGACCCCGCGGACGTTCCGTCTGATCGCTCGGAGCAGAGCGGGTTGAACGAGGGCACGGGGGACATCTTCGGCTTCGTCACCGAGCTGCTGCGGGACGCCAGGCGCATCTCGCCGTCGTCGACCAACATCGACGGGGTGGTGGTGAAGGCGTCGAACCTCACCGTGGGGGAAGATACGGGCACCGCGTCCCGCGACCTCCTGTCGCCCCCGTTCAAGGAGTGGTTCGACGGCATCGGCTTCGAGGATGAGCACCACTCCGCGGGCCCGCTGAGTCGGATGTTCCTGTTGCTCTCATATGGCTGTGGCACCCAGTCCACGAGCGCCTGGTACTGCCCCCGGGTTCCCGAGGGGTTCACCGGCGTGGGCCCCACGGAGGCGCTGCGCATCTGGGCGCTCGCGGTGCAGCTGATGCCCGTGGGCACGGACTATGTGCAGGCCCGCCAGGCGGCGCTCGCGGCGGCGACCTCGCGCGACGGCGTCCAGGGAGGACCCCGGATGCTGGCCGTGGCCCGGGCGTTCGCGGCCGTCAACGTCGGCTTCAAGCCGGACTCCGTGCCGCCGCAGACCACGCTGAGCTGTCGGCAGGTGCTCCAGGACATCGAATGCACGGGGACCATCACCGACGCGGAAGTCCCAGGGCAGTACACCACCGCGCCGCGCCTGGTGGTGGACGGCGGCACGCAAATCAAGACGCTGTCCGGCTGGCAGTTCACGCAGACGCTGCCAGGCGCCGCCCTGGCGAGTGGCAACCACACCGTCCAGTTGCAGGCGTGGGACTACTGGCAGAACCTGGCCACCCGGATGGTGACGGTCTCCCTGGACAAGGCTCCACCCGTTGCATCCTTCATCGTCTCCGGCGCACCAAAGCAACCTCGCATCTCGGTCACCGCGACGGACCCCGCTGGAATCCGCATCGTGGACTTCACCGATGGCAGCCAATACCTGGTCGGGTTGTTCGTCCCGCCCTACGTGGCCACGCTGGACACCTCCACCTGGACTGATGGCACCCACGACCTGAACATCCGCGCCTACGACGAGTACATGAACGTCACGGTCCTCCACCACGCGTTGAAGGTGGACAACACGCCGCCCACCGTGGCGATGACGGTGGGCTCCGGCGACGAGGCGCCCTTCCTGGTGAACGTCACCGTGACGGACGCCTCGGCGGTGGCGCGGGTGGACTTCAAGGTGGACGGCCTGGTGTTCGCCACGCGGACGAACGCGGCGATGACGTACCAGGCCAGCTACACGCCCACCGACCCGTTGGCCCACAACCTCATCGTGGAGGTGACGGACGTCTTCGGCAACAAGGGCACGACGTCCTGGGGGGCGCCGCTCGACCGTCGTCCGCCCCAGGTGACCTTCACGAAGACGCAGGTGGGCTCGTTGGTGCGGCTGACCGTGGGAGTCTCCGACGGCTGCGGCCTGACGTATCCGTATGCGCTGTACGTGGATGGGAACCGGGTGGCGGAGCCCACGACCCCGAGCTTCGTCCTGGAGTTCGGCGATGCCATGGCCGCGGGCGCGCATACCTTCCAGGCCCTGGTGAGTGACGCGTGCGGCAACCCGGCGAACTTCCAGACGGCGTTCATCAAGGACCTCACCCCGCCGGTCATCACGGCCATCACCCGGGACGACAGCCAGCCGAAGAAGCCGAAGTTCACCGTGCAGTGCACCGACACGGAGGGCGTGCACCACGTGGAGCTGCGTGAGAATGGTCTCGTCACCCAGTTGGACACCACCGCGCCCTACGAGTTCGTGGTCGACACCACGGCTCGGGTGGACGGCGATTCCACGGTGCTGTTCCAGTGCACCGACGTCAATGGCGTCTCCAGTGCGCCGGAGACGCGCACGGTGACGGCGGACAACACGCCGCCCTCGTACAACCTCACGGTGTTCGGCGCGGGCCGCTCGTACCTCGTTTCGGCGGGGACGGTGGCGGACCCCCGCGGCGTCCAGTCCGTCGTGCTCTCAGGAGGGGTGATTCCCGGCTTCAACGTCACGTTGACCCAGGCGCCCTATTCCTATCAGTGGAGCATCTCGGGCACCGGGGCCATCCAGACGGACCTGCCGTTCTCAGTCACTGTCAAGGACTCCTGGGGGAACACCGCCAGCAAGGTGTTGTTCTGCGCCGTGAACACGGCTTCGACCACGGCGCAGTATCTGAGTTGTCACCTGTAGCGCCTGATTCGGGCGTCCGCCTCGGCCGGCAACGCATGGTTGCCGGCCGAGGGGCTTGGGGGGGGCGCGCGGCCCTCGACGCCTTCACCACGTTCGGGCCCATTGTCCGCTTCACCCTCCGCGCCTTGAATGCGTCTGGGTACGGCACAGTGGCAATTTCAATCGATTCTCGGCTACATCGTCAGCCCGCGAGACTGGCACGTGCGCGCCGGGCGGCGAGCCTTCGCGATGGGTGACGCCGGAAGGCTTGGAGTCGAGGACGGACACGATGGGACTCTTCGATCGCTTCTTCAAACCCAGGCAGACCGCGCCCGCGGTGGAGCTGCCTCCGGCCCCGAGGGTTCCCGCGAAGGCGCGGATCCTCTCGTTCGAGCTCGCGGATGAAGTGGGTCTGCTGGAACTGGAGAGTGGCGAGAAGTTGCGGTTCGGAAGGACCGCATGCGGGGACTTCGTACCCGTCGTCGGCGCGTCCGTCCTGTTGGAGGAGGTGTCCGAGCGCTCCGGTGCCTGGCGGGCGAGTCGTGTCACGCTGGACTCCGCTGACCCGAGCTATGACGGCCTGCTCTCCGCGAGGGATGAGCGCCTGGGTCTGCCGGCTCGCGTGGAGGGAGTCGCGGAGGCCGCCGCGGCGGCTCGGAGCCTCGCCAGCGTCACGGTGCTCTTGCGGACGCCGCTACCCGAGGGAAACCTCGCGCTCAAGGCGTGGGCGCGGGAGCGGGGCCTGCCCGAGGGCTTCGCGTTGAGGACCGAGCGCGACCTGTCCTTCCTCGTCGAGGGGACGGAGTTCCTCACCTATGCGGGGCGTGGCGCGTTTCCGACGGAGGGGCTCGATACGACCGACGTGCCGGAGGACTTCGACTTCGGGTGCGCCTTCATCGGGCTGGGAATCGGCCTTCCAGGAGTGCATCGCCAGGAGCGGCTCATCGTGGGGAACGCGTGGGACGTGTGGGCTCCGAAGGGCGAAGCGCGCAAGCTCAGCATGCTGACGCAATGGCTCCTGGAACATGGCACGGGCGTGGTGCTGCACCGCGCGGGGAACCTCGTCGTTCCGGCGGAGCAGTTCGTGAGGATGCTCGGGGAGCTGGACGACGACGAGTGCCGTCCCTTCAGTGCCTGGCTGGCCGTGGGGCCCTTCACCCACGAGGGTACGACCTTCTATGGCACGTTCGGCATGGACGTGTTTGGCCTCCCCGATGTCGCCGTCTCCGTGAAGGCCGATGACCCATGGAGCAGGCAGCGGCGACATGAAGCGGTCCTCTTCGCCGCGTACCGCATGATTCGAGAGAACCGGGAGCTGCGGGCGGGGGAGCACCTCCATGTGCCCTTGCGGCTCCGCGTGGGCGCATGGCCGCTGGACATCTCGTGGGAATCGGATGTCATCTCCTACGAGGTGTCCGACGACGGAGAGCAGCTGGTGCTCGTGCCGGAGGAGGAGCAACACCCGGAGCTGGCCTGGCGCGAGCCGGACGCCAGGCTCGCGCTCAATGCCTATCAGGCGCTGTTCGACCGGGGGCTCGACACGCTGCTTCCGAGCGAGCTCCGGGTCGACGTCCGTTCGAACAATCCCGATGTGACTCCTCACTCCGTCGAGGTGCGCGAGCGGCACGATGGCCAGGGCTTTCTCCTCGTCACGAATGGTTTCGGGCGGCTCGCCCAGGGGGATGCCGGGTGCGTGGACTGTCCGCGCGTGGAGATTGGGGCGTGGCTGCCGGACCACTCCTTCGAACTGCTGCGGTTCATCGGTGGTGTCGCGAGCGGCGTGCATGAGTCGACCGTCGGGTGGAAGCCGTGCGACACGGTGGCCACGCCGAATCATGAGCGGGGGATGGGGGGCTTCGTGCTCGCGGACGGGGGCCAGGTGGAGATGGGCGGAGGCCCCGGCGTTCGCTTGTTGCTCCTGGTTCCGTTGAGCCCACCCGACTACGAGCGAGTACGAGGAGGGGGGGCCGCCGAGTGGCTCTCTCGAAACACCGTGGGGCCCTCGCTCTGGGCGCCGTTTCTCTGACTCTGAAGTGGCCCCCAGGACAGGCGGGGCACGGCACGCTCAGACAGGTCCCTTCTCCTGCTTGAGCACAAATGACGTGATGAGCGCGGTGAGAGTCCCCCGCCTCCGTGGCTTGAGCCGTCCCTGGCGTGGTAGTTTCTGAACAGGTCCGCGGATGAAAAACGAAGAGAGCACGCAGAGTCGCCGCCAGCCGCGGCAGGAGCGCTCGCGGCAGACGGTGGAGGCCGTCCTCGATGCCGTCCCCAGGGTGCTCAAGCGGCACGGAGCCGGAGCGGTCACCACCAACCGCATCGCGGAGGTGGCGGGAGTCAGCATCGGCTCTCTGTACCAGTACTTCCCGGACAAGCAGACCATCTTCAATGCCCTTCATGAGCGGCATGTGGAGGATGTGAAACACAGAATGGAACGTGCCGTCGAACAATGCGCTTCGAGCACCCTCGACGAGTTCGCGGCCTGCCTGGTGGAAGGACTGGTGGATGCCCACATCGTAGAACCGGAGCTCCACGAGATGGTCTCCGCCGCGGTCCCGGCTTCCTCGCTCGGGTTCAAGGAAGCCCTTCAGATGGCATTCGAGCGGGTGATTCCATCGCCCGAGGTCGGCACGTCCCGCCCGCATGCGGGCGACCGGATGTTGTTCGTCATGCCTCACCTGGTCGAGTCGCTGGTACACGCCGTGCCCCAGGCGCGCCCTCCCTTCACGGTTGCTCGCGCCAAGGGCGAAGTCATCCGGACGGTCCTCCATTTCCTGGACCGGCCATGACTCCTCACTGAAAGGCTTCGGCGTTCTGATTGAGCCAGCGGTCGAAGGCGAGGGGCTTGCGGCCGAGGAGCCGCTCAACGCCGTCAGAGACAGTCGTCAGTCTGCCTTCTCGGATGGCACGCCAGATGTCCACAAGAGCGTCCGCATACCGCCGGCCACCCCCGTATCTGAGTGCGGCCTCGTGGGCTTCTTCGTCTGAGAGCTCCTCGTAGCGGACCTTCTTCCCAATGACAGCGCCAATCCTGGCCGCCATGGCTGCGTAGCTCAGCGCCTCAGGTCCGGTGACCACCAGTGACTCTCCCATGTGCTCGCCCGTCGTGAGTGCGTGGGTGATGACGTCGGCGAGGTCGTCGGGATGAATGAAGGCGATCCTCCCTTGCCCGGTAGAGGAACGGAGGACCCCCTCCGTGGCAATCGACTGCGCCCAACCGAGCACGTTCGACATGAAAGCGGCTGACTGGATGAACGTGTACGGCATACCGCTCTGCCGGACCGCGTCCTCGCCGCGCGCGTGCCATGGGCCGGTCCCCACCCCGGTCCGGACGTCCAGCGTCGAGAGCTTCACCATGTGTTTGACACCCGCATCCACGGCGACCTGAACGACGGCTCGGTCCCGACTGGCGAGGCGTGGCCCGCTGTTGAGGAGAAACACGCCGTTGCTGCCGGCGAGTGCCTTCCGTAGCGCGGGGCCTGGCCTGGCCAGGTCGCCGACGTGCATGTCCACCTCGTCGCCGAACAGCGCCCGTGCTCGGGCTGCATCCCGGACAAAGACGCGGGGACGATGCCCACCTCTGATGAGGCGATGGGTGACGAGAGAGCCGATATGACCTGTCGCGCCAGTCACCAGGAATGTCATTGAGCGCGGCTCCAGGTTCGCATGAGCTCAAGGACGACCATTCGCTGACCGGCGAGCGAAAGGTGCAGGCCATCCTCCGTGAAGAGCTCAGGCGGTGGAGATGCGCCGAAGGCCGCGAAGAGGTCGACCGTGGGCTCCTCGAGGGCACGGATGGCCTCCGCGACACGGCGGACGTCCTCGTTGCGGAAGTGGACTCCGAAGCGGGACAGCCCCCAGTGCTTCGCCACGCGCTCCTCAAGCACCGGGGGAGGCGTCATCCACAGGCGACGTGCCTGCGTCCCCTGTGCGGCACGGGAGCGAAGCTCCTCGAGGTTGCGCGCGGTCTCACGGGCGTCAACGAGAGTCTTGCCCGCGTTCGGGCCTTGCGTCCGCGCGTCATTCACGCCGATGAAGAAGATGAGCCAATCCGGCTCCTGGATGAGGGCGTTCCCTATCCGCACCAACCCATGCGTGGTCGTCTCACCGCCTACAGCGTTGATGGCCACTGAGACTTCATCGTGGGGACGCTGAGCAGCCACCAGCTCCTGGAGGATGACCGCCCAGGATTGAGGATCCGCCGTGTGACTGTCGCCGAACGTGACAATGCGTGCGCGCTTGCGCAACGGTAGTTCTTCCAGCATCCGGCTGAAATCGGGTTCCGCGAGCAGCCCCTGTGCGGCTTCTCTTGCGCCCTTCTGGCTCTGAGCGAGTTCGGCGCGGTACGTCTCCGGCTCGAGGCCGAGCAAGGCGGCGCACGTCTCGGCGGATACCTTGCCGCCGCCCGGAAGCGACGAGACGGTCCTCTCCGGTTGAAGGACTTTCACGAGCCAGCGCCTCTGTTCAGTGGACCATTCCATGTGCTCCATCTCCGGTGATTGGGAGGCATAGAGGTACCGGACAGGGGCCGCACGGTCAGCTCGCGTTGCCCCGCGGCCAAACCCTTGAAATGACTCCTTCCTTTCGCGGCAGCGGGTGACTTGCTCAGGTTCCACGCCCACACGCGCGGTGGTCGTGCTCGTGGAGGCCCGTGAGAGTCAGGCCATCCGCCGTCACTGGGGAATGAGACGTAGGTCCTTGGCCGTCGCGGCGAGCAGGTGCGGGACACCGCTCTGGTTCATGCCGTGCGCGTCCCCTCGGGGACAAGGCAGGCCTCGGGCTCGACATCGAGCTCGGGGCCTTGAGCGGCACCCTCATTGGTGGCTCTCCCGCACTTCGTGTGGTCCCCCTCGGAGGCATAGGGAGACGCAGCAGGCGGCCAACAGGGCGAATACACCCTGGGCATGGAAACGCTGTACTTCCTTCCTGGCTGTCGCGTGGAGCGGGGGGCGCGCGGCGGTGTTACGGACGTTGTCCTCATGGTTCACCTGGAGGGCACTGGTGCCCGGTGTCCCTCCTGCCAGACGCCCAGTACCTGGGTGCATGGCAGCGATGTCCGGCGTCCGGCGGACCTGCCCGCCGCAGGGAGCGCCGTGCAACTCGAGCTTCGCATGCGGCGCTTCTGCTGCCGAAACCCGGACCTCTGTCAAACGGAAGGGAAGACCCATGGCTCGTCATGCGAATTGCTCACGTCATGACGCGCGTTTTGACGCAGCCTTGACGCGCTCATGACGCAGCGACTGAATTTGGGGTAGGCACAGGCTCCTCGCCATGAACCCAGGACTTGCAAAAGCATGGACTGTTGACGATGCAGCCGAACGGCTCGCGCGTCAGGGATTTTTCTTGGAAGTCATGAGGTATGTGTATGATCAGGTTTCCACCTTCCTTCAGGAAATCTCCATGAGAATGAATGCCCTCGCAGCGATCCTTTCCCTCTCCACGGCTTGCCTTCTGGTGACAAGCGGTTGCGGACCGGAGGAGCAGGAAGCGGAGACCGCAGTCTCCAATGGGAGCGTCCAGCAGGCGGCGACCAACCTGTGTGGTGCTGGCTACCGCCTCATCGATACGTACCCGATGAAGAACAACAAGGGGGCCGTGAAGGGTCACTACAATCTCTATTACAACGGGACGCGTAATTGCGGCGTAGCGGAGTGCTACACCAACTGCGGCGTGAAGATGAACCGCACTGTCTCCATCCGGGTCTCCAGCACGTCCGGCAGCTGGGATGACTTCGATTTTGGCCAGTTCACGACCTACGCCGGTCCCGTCTACTCCAAGCCCTCGGCAGGGAAGTGCCTGGATCTGTCCGCGGGTTTTGGCGTCGAGAATTCAGTGGCAAGTGTCGACGTCCTCCGTGTTCACTGCGACTGACGCAGCCGCCAGGCTGGAGGATGCCACGCACCCTCCAGCCCGTGCTCATGCCCGGTCAGGTCGACGTGCCACTGTCCGAGGGGTCCCACTGCCAGCCGGCGCCAGAGGGGGCGTTACAAGGGTAGATGCTGCCATTGCAGCGACCGATGCGCATGTCCAGATGCTTTCCTTCGGGAAGATCCTTGTTGCATCGCCCGCTGTTCCCATTCCCGCCGGTGAAGTAACAGATGCCCTGGCGGGAGCCGTCCCCGAGCTTCCAGTGGACGCCGACGCGCATGCTGTCCTCCCTCTCATCCCAGATGCAGAAGTTGTCGGTGGCCTTGTTGTATGATCCCCTGCCGTATTCTCCCCTGTCCCAGCCGATGGTGACGTAGTTCCCCAAGTCGCAGCTTCCAGAAGCCTGGTTGAGCTCAACTGTTGCGAGGCAGGCTGGTTGATGGACTAGCGCTCCGCCTGGTTGATGGGCATCACCGAGCGCGAGCGTCAGCGAGCGCGCTCGGTGATGGGAGCGGCCTACAGAGCGGCGGCGTCGGTGTCGAGC
>NZ_JABXEM010000017.1:0-71247 GCF_013372595.1 Myxococcus sp. AM011 | reverse complement strand
CTCCCCCAGTCCCGCGCCTTTGGCCTCCCTGGCGCCACCGAGCACTATGCCGCGGAGCGTCCCATCCGCGCCGAGCACGTCCGCATCGAGCTGGAGCTCGACTTCGAGCAAGGCTCCGTCGCGGGCGTCTGCACCACCCGCGTCTCCGCGGTCCGCTCGCTGTCCACCCTCACCTTCGACGCCGTGGACCTGGACGTGTCGAGCGTCCTCGTCGAAGGGAAACCCGCTCGATTCTCCAACTCCGGCACGCACGTGCGCGTGGACCTGCCCACGCCACTGGAGCCGGGCCACGCCGTGGAGGTGGCCGTCCACTACGCCGCCCGCCCGCGCCGGGGCCTCTACTTCTGGGGACCGGAGGCGGCCTATCCGGACCGGCCCCGTCAGGCGTGGACGCAGAACCAGGACACCGACGCGCGCTGCTGGTTTCCCTGCCTGGACACGCCCGCGCAGAAGGCCACCTCGGAGCTCATCGCCACCTTCCCCGAGGGACTGACGGCGCTGTCCAACGGCGTGCTCGTGAGTGACAGTGCCCAGGGCGGCCGCCGCACGCAGCACTTCCGCATGGAGCAGCCGCACGCGCCCTACCTCGTCACGCTCGCCGTGGGTGACTTCGAGGAGCTCACCGACACGTCGGGCACGGTGCCGCTGCGCTACCTCTTCCCGCGCGGCCGGCGCGAGGACGCGCTGCGCTGCGTGCGCCGCACTCCGGAGATGATTCGTGTGTTCCAGGAGGCCACCGGCGAGCCCTACCCGTGGAGCGGCTACGCGCAGGTGTTCCTCACCGAGTTCATCTTCGGCGGCATGGAGAACACCACCGCCACCAGCCTCACCGACTCCGTCCTCCACGACGCGCGCGCTCACGCCGACTACAACGCGGAGCCGCTCATCTCCCACGAGCTGGCGCACCAGTGGTTTGGAGATTTGCTCACCTGCCGCGACTGGCCGCACGGCTGGCTCAACGAGGGCTTCGCCACCTGGTTCGAGGTGCTCTGGAAGGAGCGCGCCGACAGCCAGGACGAGGCCGACCAGCACCGCCTCTCGGACCTGGAGGCGTACCTGGGCGAGGTGAAGGAGCGCTACGCGCGCCCCATCGTCTCGCGCCGCTTCCACGCGCCGCTGGATGTTTTCGACCGGCACCTCTACGAGAAGGGCGGCCTGGTCCTCCACGAGCTGCGCCGCCGCCTGGGTGACGACCTGTTCTTCCGCGGCCTGCGCCACTACGTCTCCCGCCACCGCCACGGCTCGGTGGAGACGGTGGACCTGGCGCGCGCCTTCGAGCAGGCCACCGGCCACAACCTGGATGCGTTCTTCGACCAGTATGTCTTCGCCCCTGGCCACCCGGAGCTCAAGGTGGAGGTGCGCTACGAGGCCGAGGACCGGCGCCTGCGCCTCAAGGTGAGGCAGACGCAGCGCACCGACGCCGGCACGCCCCTGTTCCGCCTGCCGCTGGACGTCCGCGTCACCGTCGACGGCCAGGACACCGTGCACCGCATGGAGGTGACGGACGCGGAGCACTTCTTCCACCTGCCGTGCGCCGCCGCTCCCACGCAGGTGCGCGTGGACCCGCGCCGCGACGTGCTCGGCACGCTGGACGTGGACAAGTCCGTGGGCCTCTGGCTGGAGGAGCTGCGCGCCGCGCCCGAGTCCCGCGCGCGCACCGAGGCCGCGCACGCGCTGGGCCGCGACGGAGGCTTCCGCGCCGTGGAGGCCCTGGGCAAGGCCCTCACGGATTCGCGCCTGTTCTGGGGCACCCGCGCCGCCAGCGCCAGGGCCCTGGGCCGCATCCGCACGCCCGAGGCCCGCGCGCGACTGCTCCTGGCCCTGCGCGCCGAACACCCCCGCGTGCGTCGCGCCGTGGTGGCCGCGCTGGGCGAGTTCCGCCGCGACGCGGAGGTCATCGCGCTCCTCCGCGCGCTCTTGCAATCTGGAGACACCAGCTACTTCGTGGAGGCGGAGGCCGCGCGCAGCTATGGCAAGCTGCGGGCCGCGGATGCGCTGACGGTGCTGGAGACGGCCTCCACGCGCGCGTCGTTCCAGGACGTCATCGCCGTGGGCGCCATGGACGGGCTCGCCGAGTCGCAGGACCCCGCAGCCTTCACGCTGGTGGAGGCGCGCACCGCGTATGGTCAGCCCGCCTTCCTGCGCCGCGCCGCCACCCAGGCGGTGGCGAAGCTGGCGGAAGTCGCGGGCCGACAGCGCGAGGCCGTGGACCTGCTCACGGAGCTGCTGCGGGATTCGATGTTCCGCGTGCAGATGGGCGTCTTCGAGGCCGCGAGGACGCTCGGAGACCGGCGCCTCGTCCCTGCTCTGGAGGGAACGCCGCTGAGCGATGCCCGGGCCCGGCGCGCCGCTCGGGAGACGGTGCGCGCGCTGCGCGAGGGTGAGCCTCAAGCGCGCGAGCTGGCCGCGCTGCGCGAGGAGGTGGACGCGTTGAAGGATGCGACGCGCGCGCTGCGCGAGCGACTGGAGGTGCTCTCCCCCTCGCCTGACATGAAGGACTCCGTGGCGACGGGGCGCGTGAAGAAGCAGGCTCCAGCCCCTCGGGGCCAGCAGGCCTCGCCCCGTGGCAAGCAAGCCTCATCGCGCACGAGCAAGCAGGCCTCGGCTCGCAAGAAAGCGGGCAAGCCTGACGCCGGGGGTCGCCGACGCTAGGGCCCGCGCACGTCCACCGCTGTCTCCTGTCGACCGCTGTCGAACGTCGACCGCCTTCGCGCCTCCACGCTGCCCAGCACACGAACGTGCCGGGCGTGTGACTCCCGGGCAGGTCCTGGACGCGCCCGCCGCGTCGGATGGCTACCTGTAGGGAAAGGAAAGGCAATCCCTCGCGGGAGACACGTCGTGGGAACCCGTGCCGGAAGCGGGAGGGGCCCCACGAGGCCCCAGGGGAACACATGGCCAGAGCCAACGAGGAGCTCAGCGCCTGGCTGGATGCCGCCGTCGACCCCATGGTCGCCTGCGACGCGCACGAGCATGTGTACTTCCTCAACCGCGCGGCCGAGCAGTTGTTCGCCTGGAAGCGCGAGGACCTCCAGGGCCAGCCCGTCTCCCGCCTCTTCCCGGAGCGCGTGAGCCACCATGAAGGTCAGAGCCTGGTGCGCTACCTGCTGTCGCGCAGGGACGCCCTGGAGGGACGCCCCACCCGCGTCTTCGCGCAACGAAGCGACGGCGCGGAAGTCCTGGTGGAGCTCACCGTGGGCGCGTCGGGCCAGGGGGACGACGAGCGCATCGTCATCAGCCTCCGCCGCCTGCACGAAGTCATCGACACCCTCCGCGAGCCGCTGGAGCACCCTCGCCATGAGGCGGAGGCGAGCCTCGTCGAGACGCGGGTCCGTGGGGATGACCTCTACCGGCTGGTGGTGGAGAACGCTCCCCTGGGCATCTTCCACTACGACACCACGCCCGTCGTCACCGCCTGCAACGAGCGCCTGGTCACCATCCTCGGCTCCACCAAGCGCATCATCGTGGGACTCAATCTCCTGTCCTTGCGCGACGAGGCGATGATGCGCTGCGTGCGCGAGTCGCTCGCGGGTCGGGGCGCGGACTACGAGGGCAACTACGCCTCCGTCACCGGACACAAGGTGACGCCCGTCCACGTACGCTTCGCGCCCTGCTACAACGACTCGGGCGTCGTCGAGGGAGGCGTGGGCATCGTCGAGGACGTCTCCCAGCGGCGGCTCGCGGAGCGGGAGCGCGACGAGGGCATGGCCCTGCTCACCACGCTCTTCGACAGCGCGCCCGTGGGCCTGGGCTTCATCGACACGCGGCTGCGCTACGTGCGCGTCAACGAGCGACTGGCGAACATCAACGGCAAATCCCCCGAGGAGCACCTGGGCAAGGACCCCCACCAGGTGCTGGGGCCCGGCGGTCCCGCCGTCGAGCTCATGTTGCGACACGTGCTCGACACGGGCGAGCCCGTGGTGGAGGAGGAAGTGGACACCTCCCTCATCGGCTCGCCCGGCCCCCGGCGCCTGCTCGCGGGGAGCTGCTATCCGGTGCGTGCCCCCGACGGGCGCATGCTGGGCGTGGGCGTGCTGGTGGAGGACATCACCCGGCGCAAGCTGGCCGAGGAGGAGCGCGAGAAGCTGTACCACGAGGCCCAGCAAGCCATCCGCGTGCGCGACGACTTCCTGTCCATCGCCTCGCATGAGCTGAAGACACCCCTCACCCCGCTGAGCCTCCGGCTGGCGACCCTGGAGCGCAAGCTGGAGCGGGGAGAGAGCGTGGACCCCACCACCCTTCGCCACGCGCGTCAGCACCTGCTGCGGATGACGGGGCTCATCAATGACTTGCTGGATGCGTCGCGCATCGAAGCGGGCCGACTCGCGCTGCACCCGCAGGCCACGCGCATGGACAGTCTGGTGGAGCATGTCCTCCAGGCCATGGACGCGCAGCGCGCCGGCCACGAGCTGCGCTACGTGCACCCCGAGGACGCCGTGCAGGTGTTCGTGGACCCGTACCGGCTGGAGCAGGTCATCTCCAACCTGGTGGAGAACGCGTTCAAGTACAGCCCCGACGGCGGCGTCATCCAGGTGACGCTGGAGACGCACGGGGAGCTGGCGCTGCTGGCGGTGAAGGACCCGGGCATCGGCATCCCCGTGGACCAGCAGACGCAGCTCTTCGAACGCTACTTCCGCGCGCGCAACGTCTCCTCGCGCTCGTATGGCGGCCTGGGCCTGGGCCTGTACATCAGCCGCGACATCGTCGAGCGCCACGGCGGCCGCATCTGGGTGGAGAGCCAGGTCGGCCAGGGGTCCACCTTCCACATCGCCCTGCCGCTGCTCAGTGGCACCTCCGCCCACCCGCCCGTGAGCCAGCCGGACCAGCACGTTCACTGAAGCTCCGTCACCCCGCTTCCGAAAGAACTACAGGCCCGCATGTCCACCACCGCGCATCCAAGGGGCCCAATCACCTGGATTCGCATGTCACAGGCGATGGCACGCGGGCTGCTCTATCCGAAGTCAGAGAAGCAACCCGAGAGGAGCAGGCACATGACGACGGAAACGGCTGCTTGGACTCGCGACAATGACGGCTGGCTCGTGCGCGTGAAGGTGGGCGGGCGCATCCAGGAAGTGCGTTGCACCACCGAAGGCCAGGCGCGCTACATCGCCGGCGTGCTGGCCTTCAATCCGCCGCCTCCCCCCTCGAAGCTGCGTCACTGAGGGACGCTGGCGCCCGGCATCACCAGGTACGCGTCCAGGTGGTACCAGTTGTTGTACGCGACCTTCCACGCGCCATCGTGGACACCGGGCAGGGGGATGAGGGGGCCACCAATCTGGCCGCTGGTGCCCCACGTGAAGCCCATGTCCACGCCATTGGTTGTCTCCTGCACGGTGATGTCCGTGGCGAGCTGGGTGTTGAAGCGGCGAATCTCCGAGTTGGTGCCGGACACCCAGAACATGACGCGGTGGGCGCGCACGTCGAAGCCGAACGCGTAGAAGGCGCCCGAGTTGGTCGGGTCCGTGACGATGACGGTGTGCGCGCTGAGCAGGTAGGGGCTGTGCGGGTACAGCGGCGTGCCGGTGGGGATGCTCGACAAGGGCGTGGGCGCGGTGGGCATCGCGTACGGCGTCCCGGGGATGAGGCCCGGGCAGTAGTTGGACAGCGGCGGAGGCGCGGGGAGCGCGCGCTGCTCGGAGGAGCCCTGGGACGACAGGTCCTCGGAGGTCGACACGTCGGAAGGGTCACCACCGCAGGCGGCGGCGGTGGACAGCGAGAGGATGCAGAGCAGCGCGGAGCGAAGGTTCTTCATGGTGTGTTCCTCGGTGTGTAGTGACACGTCGAGCGTCCACGGCCCTGGGGAGCCGAGGTCGCCTTTACGGCGGCTGCGGTGAAGGTGGAGCGGTGGGGGGCCGGGCTACTCGAAGACGACGACTGTCTTCACCCAGCTGTCGGGCCGCGCGGACAACTCGCGCAGGCGTTCATCTCGGAGCGCGGTGGCGGCGCTGGCGCCGGCGCGGATGCGCTCCATGACCCGCGCGAAGAAGGGCCCGGCCTCGGCGTCCGGGATGTCGATGGGTGAGGCGATGACGGCGCGCGCGCCCGCCTCGGCGAAGGCCACCGGAAGGCTCCACGGCGAGTGGAGATACGGCGCGGAGCGCGCGGCCTGGCACGCGCCGAGGAGCACCACCGGCGCCCCCTTGAGCTTCTGCTTGCGCACCTCGCCCGCGGTGAGCGCGTAGCGACCACCGACCTCGGGCGCCATCACCAGCAGCGAGGCGTCCGACACGCCCAGATTCACCAGGCCGTGCGCGTGGATTTCCACCTCGGTGGCCTCGGCCAGCTCGGCCAGGAGGCGCGACGGCGTGGCGGCGGCGCCCGTCAGCTCCACGCGGCGCGGAGACGGACCACCGGACAGCTCCCAACTGCGCAGCCGGGGCAGGTTCAGCGAGGCCGGCGCATCCACGTCGTAGACCACGAGCGGACGCGGCGCGGACAGGGCGGGCGCCTGGGCCTTCGGGCCCGTGTCGTAGCTCCAGGCCAGCTCCGGCGGCAGCAGGCCCGCCTGGCCATGCACCGGGTAGCGCGCGAACACATGCACGTGCTCGCAGGGCTTCAGCGCGGCGGACATCGCCGGAGGCACCAGCGCGGTGATGTCGAAGTCGGGGGAGCGTCGGCTCGCGTCCTGATGACCGAGCAGCTCGCCACCCGGACCGCGCGCGGCGACCAGGGTGCGCTCGTCATGCACCTCCACGCCCAGCGCGCAGCGGGTGGGCGCGGCGACTCCGCTCTCCTCCGCGAAGAGGGCCAGCGCCCCCGCCCAGTCACCAGTGGAGCCCGCATCCAGGATGAGGGAGGAGTAGCTGTAGGCGCGGGCCTTCGCCGCCACCGGGTCTCCAGCACCCAGCCGCGTGCCGTCGGTGATGGCCTGGCGAAGCAACACGCGGCCCGCCTCGCGGTCCGAGCCGATGACGGCGCGCCCCTCGATGTGCGCGGCCATGACCCGCTCGCCCGGACGCAGCCAACCGGCGGCATCCAGCTTCTTCAAACCGTCGCGCACCTGCTCCGCGTCCCCGGGCTTCGGGTCCAGGCGAGCCAGGTCCGCGAGCACGAAGGCACCGTTGAGGAAGAAGGGCACCTCGCAGGCCGGAGCCTTCTGGAGCTCCGCGCGCGCCGCTTGCGGCTGGAGCGCGAAGACATGCAGCGACGCGAGGCTCTCGTGGACATGCCGGCTGGCCGCGCAGCTCCTGTCACGCAGGGCCTGCTCGCCCAGGTACGCGCGCGTCAGGGCGAAGGCGTTGCGGAAGCGCGCCAGGTCGCCCAGCACCAGCAGCAGGTCCGCCTGGAGCTTCCACTCCTGCGACTGCCGCGCCCACTGCAGGCCCGCCAGGGCGTGCTCGCGAGACTCCACCAGCCGGTGCTCGTCCTTGTAGATGTGCGCCAGCAGGTGCTCCAACTGACCGCAGCGGTAGTCCGCCTTCGCGCTCCCGCAGGCCGCCACGGCGCGCAGGAGCCGAGCCTCCGCGCCGGCCAGGTCGCCCCGCGCATACTCGGCCAGGGCGCGCTCGCGCTCCACGTTGAGCGTCAGCCACGAATCGCCGAGCGACTTCGCCGCCTGTTCATACGTGTCCAGGCGCGCCGGCAGTCCGCCCGCCAGCGGCAGCACGCCCAGGAGGATGTCCTGGTGCTCCGTGCCGGCCAGCGCCTTCGCGAGCGGCTCCAGCGTCGTGCGGTCGAACGTCCCCTGCAGCACCTCGCGGAACCGGGCGGCCAGCGGCGCGCGGCGCTGGAAGTCCAGCCCGGCCACGCGCTCGGCGTAGCGCGCCATCGTCTCTCCGCCGTAGTGCGCGTCGAGGACATGCGCGAGCGGCAGGAGGGCACGCACGCGCTCGGCGGACGGGGCCGACCACACCGCGATGTTGAACCAGTTGCGCGCCGTGCCCGGCACCGCGCGAGCGACATCCTCGGGAAAGGCAGTGCCGTCCAGGGCCAGCGCCTTGCCGGCCTTCTGCGCGGAGTCCCAGGCGCCCTGGCGTCCGTCGAGCTGCCGACGCAGCACCGCCGCGCGCTCCTTCGCCTCCTCCGACCAGCCCGGCTCGCCGAGCAACGCCACCGCTTCGAAGGCCTCCGCCGCCAGCGCGTCCAGGCCCAGCTCGCGCAACACCAGCGCGCGATTCCACAGCGCCTGCGGGTGTCGCGGGTGCTTCTCCAGCACGCCATCCAGCAGGGTGAGGGCCGCTTCCAGCTCGCCCTTCGTCAGCGCCACCACCGCCCTGTCGCTGTCCACGTCCGGAGACGCGGAGGCGCGTTGCAGGTAGTCCGCGGCCTGCTCGCGCTCACCGCGCAGCAGGTGTCCCACCGCGAGGCCCTGGAGGTCGCCCTCCGCCTCCAGCTTCGCCAGCGTCTGCAGCGGCACCATCTCCCGGGGCCGCTCGTCGCCGGAGCGCAGCACGCCGTAGGGCCGATGCGCGCTCGCGCCGGCCCAGCTCAGCCGTGCCTCCAACGAGCGCGTGGGCGCCAGGGCGAGCATCTGCGTCTCGTCACCGCCCGGGTTGCGGATGCGCAGCGCCACCACCGCGAAGACGGCGGCCAGCGAGCCGGACAGCGCGGCGGCGGCCACCCAATTGCGACGGCGGCTCCACGAGGGACGGAAGGCCCTGGCGGGCGCGGTCTCCACTCGGGCCGGTGGCGTCACCACGCCCTGCACGGCGGACTTCGCCTCCTCGTGGGCGAGCTGACCTCCGAGCGCCTGGAGCTGGAGGATGTCGTCGAGTTCCGCCTGGCACGCCTCGCAGGTGCCCAGGTGCTCGCGGAACGTGTCGGCCTCCTCGCCGGACAGCTCGCCGTCCGCGAAGGCATGCACCAGGTCGTGGACCTCCATGGGCTCTGGAGCGCTCATGGCGTCTCTCCCTTGCCGGTGCCAGCGGGCATCAACAGCTCCTTCAGCTTGCGGCGCGCGCGGATGAGGCGCGTGCCCACGGTGGCCTTGGGGATGCCCAGGCGCTCCGCGATTTCCGTATAGGGGCGTCCCTCCAGCGCATGGAGGCGGTACACCGTGGCGAACTCCTGGGGGATGCGCTCCAGGGCCTCGCGAAGCTGCTCCGGTCCAATGGCGGCCCACGCGGGAGCGGCCTCCGGCTCCGGCGCGGCGATGCGCTCCTCCAGCTCCTCCGCCGACACATCCGAGCGGCGCTCACGCGCCTTGGAGCGGCACCGGTCGATGAAGAGGTGGTGGAGGATGGTGAAGAGCCACGCGCGCCCGTCGGTACCGGGACGGTAGCGGGCCAGGTTGAGCAGCCCGCGCTCGTAGGTGTCCTGGACCAGGTCCCTCGCGTCCGTCGGGTTGCCACACAGCCGGAGCGCCGTGGCGCGCAGCGCCGTCTCGTGCTCCCGGATGAAGGCCGCGAACCAACGGCTGTCGAGGGTCGGCGTTGAGAGGGGCCTGCTTTCCACGGGGGTCGCAGGCTGGACCGTCACGTCCGTGCCCGTCAAGCCCGGAGACCGTGCTCGGCGGGTCAGCAAGGCAGGTGGTTGCAGGGCGAAAGCATCCATGGCGGGTCGCTCCACTCAACGCCGCCCTCCCGCCATCTTCCCGAACGAATTATCGGCGGATTTTCCAGCCCCCGCCGGGAGCCCCCTTGGACGGGTGGGCGTCAGTGCTCCGCTCGAGGGTTGCGCCGCACGATTTCGCCATTGAGGACGTTGGCGAAGCCCACCCACGCCAGATACGGCGCCACCAGCCACGCGGCCGGCCGATCCACCTCTCGCGTGGCGGCGATGTAGGCACCAATGCTTCCCAGCAGGGCCACGTTGTCCGCCAGCGCCCGGCGGGGCTGATGGCGGCCGAAGAAGAGCCAGGACCAGGCGGCGTTCAGGCCCAACTGCACGCCCCACCACCCCAGGGCCTGGGAGCGTGAGGGGCCCGCGGGCGCCGTCCACACCCGCCAGCCGGAGATGGCGATGAGGGCATAGAGCGCGGTCCACACGGGCGCGAAGGCCTTGGGTGGCGGCTGGAAGGGAGGCTTGCGCAGGTGGCGGTACCAGCGGGTATCGGCCGAGCTCTGCCGCGCGCCCAGAACCGCCGCGCCCAGCGTGAGCGCGCTGAAGGCCCCCAGCGCGATGACGGACTCGGTGCGCAGCGTGGGGTTGAGGGCGGTGCGCTTCACCGGACCCGGCACCGTTCGCGTCGAGGGCTCCCACGAGGTCTGCATGGACTGTCTCCCAGTGCGCATCGCGCGCCAGTGTTCGATGCAAGGTGGTGATGGCCCGCATCACCCGCCACCCCCGTTGACTGTCGACGGGTGGGCGCTCTATCGAGACCTTGGGGAGGAACGACATGGTGAGCGCGGACGAAGTGCTCGACTTCTGGTTCGGTCTGCCGGCGGACCCGGCTCGCAACCCAGCCTGTATTCGTCCTCGCGCCGCGTGGTTCCAGCGCGACGCGGCCTTCGATGCGGAGTGCAGGGACCGCTTCCTGGACACGCACGAGCGAGCAGCGGCCGGGGAGTTGAGCTCCTGGCGGGACGAACCCCGCACCAGCCTGGCGCTGGTGCTGCTGCTGGACCAGGTACCCCGCAACCTCTTCCGAGGCACGCCCCGCGCGTTCGCCACGGATGCCCACGCGCGCTCGGTGGCGCGTCACGCGCTGGCGAGGGGCCTGGACCTCACGCTGCCGTCCGTATGGCGGTGGTTCATGTACCTGCCCTTCGAGCACAGCGAGGAGCTCCACGACCAGCGGCTCTCCGTCTCGCTGTTCGAGATGCTGACGCTGCATCATTCCGGCAGCCACGAGACGCTCGGCTACGCGAAGCGACACCTGGACGTCATCGAGCGCTTCGGTCGCTTCCCACACCGCAACGATGCGCTGGGCCGTCCCACGACTCCGGAAGAGGCGCGCTTCCTCCAGGAGGCGGGCTCGGCGTTCTGACGTCGCTGCTGTCCCGACGGGGCCCCGCGGCGACGCGTGGGCCCGCGCTCGGAGTTTCCGCGGGAATAACCCACGGACTCGCGCGTCGGATGCCGAGCGTATACACGAGGGCTCGTCGTCTCCGCGTGTCTCACGGTCGCGACTTCAGTGTATTCATGGTTTTATCGGCACCCTTCCGGCCGGGGAGATGCCGTGCGCGAGTGCGTGCTGGGCTAGTGTGGCGAGCCACGCACATCGCAAGAGGGGGCCGTGGCGGGAGACACCTGGAAAATCATCCGGCTGCGCTGGCGCAACCACTGGCGGCTGATGCTGGGCGTGGCGGTGTTGTCCACCGCGCTGGCGATGCTCGCGTGGTGGCGCGGCTGGCTCGACGACCTGGAGCGCGGCGCGTATGACCAGGCGCTCACCACGTTCACCGACGGGCGCGGGAAGTCTCCCACGGTGTCGGTGGTGGTCATCGACCAGTCGTCGCTGGACGGCATCCGCGCCAACGAGCGCTACACGCTCAACTTCGGCAGCTGGCCCTACAGCCGCAACCTGTGGGCCCGCGTGGTGGAGCAGCTCCAGGCGGAGGGCGCGCGCGCGGTCGTGTTCGACGCGGTGATGGACGAGCGTTCGTCCGATGAGTCCACGGACCTGGCCTTCGCGCAGATGCTGCGCGACACGCGCATCCCCTTCTTCCTGGGTGTCTCCACCAACGCCAACGCGCAGCCGCTGCCGCGCGCTGACTTCGACAAGACACCCCCTTCGCCGCTCGCCCCTCTCCCCTCCGCGCCCGTGGCTTCCCCCGTGGCCTCGACCGGCGAGTCGCTTCCCCGGGAGGCGCTGCCCGCGGGCGAGGAGACCTTCCCGGAGGAAGGCGGCGACGAGACGTTCCCCGAAGCGGGCGGCGACGCCTTCGCCGACACACCGGACAACGGCGCCGTCGCCTCCGTCACGCCAGAAGAGATGGCACACGCCCTCGCCTACCCGGTGCGGACGAGAGACCTCCTCCTGCCGACGCTGGAGGGCCGGGACTTCGCGGGTGAGACAGCCGAGTCCACCGCCGAGCACACCGCGCCCACGCTGCGCCATCCCGTGCCGCCCATCCCCGTGCTCGTGGGCGCGGTCGATGGCTTCGGGCTGGTGGATACGGAGACGGACCCCGACGGCTTCATGCGGCGCACGCACTTCGCGTACACGGATGGCGTCAACACGTACCCGACGCTGCCGGTGCGCGTGGCCGCGGGCCTGCTGGGCGCGAGCGAGGTGACGCTGTCCGACCGGAAGCTGCTCGTGGGCAGCCGCTCCTATGCCGTGGACCCGGATGGCGGCGCGGCGATTGATTACGGCGGCGGGGAGCTGCACAAGCGCTTCCACACCGTGACCCTGCTCGACGTGCTCGACGGCTGGGTGAACCGGGACAAGGGCGAGTCCTCGGGGCTTGCGTCGGAGGCGCTCCGGGGCAAGGTGGTGGTCATCGGCGGCACGGCGCTGGGACTCAGCGACATCAAGGCCACGTCCTTCCAGGCGGAGGTCCCCGGCGTCATGAAGCAGGCGGCGGTGCTGGAGACGCTGCTCGGCAACGGGCGCTTCATCACCCGGGCACCGCTCGCGGTGGACCTGGCGCTCACGTTGCTGGTGGCGCTGGTGTCCGTGGTGCTGCTGATGACGACGCGCTGGACGCCGCTGGAAATCGCGTGGCCGGTGGCGCTGCTTCTGGGCATGTACCTGGTGACGGGGCGCTTCATGTCGTCCGGCACGCACGTGCTGACGGCGCTGCCGTCCATGGCGGGCCTGCTGGCCAGCGTCACGGCGGTGGCCTTCAACCACCTGGTGGCCAACCGGGAGACGGAGTTCGTCCGCGCCGCCTTCAGTCGCTTCATGGAGCCCAAGCTCGTGGAGCAGATGATTTCGGAGCGCAAGCTGCCGAGGCTCGACGGAGAGAACGTCGAAATCAGCGCCTTCTTCAGCGACATCCGAGGCTTCTCCACCTTCAGCGAGCGCTTCAAGGAGGACCCGCGCAGCCTGGTGCGCATCCTCAACACGTACCTGACGCGGGTGAGTGGCGTGCTGCTGAAGGAGGGCGGGTGCCTGGACAAGTACATCGGCGACGCGGTGGTGTGCCTGTTCGGCGCGCCCATGCGCCAGGACGACCATGCGGTGCGCGCGTGCCGGGGGGCGCTCGCGGCCAAGGCGGAGGTGGACCGGATGCGCGCGGAGTTCAGCGCCAAGGGCCTGCCGGACGTCTACACGCGCATCGGCGTCAACTCCGCGGTGAACTTCGTGGGCAACTTCGGCAGCGAGCAGCTCTTCAGCTACACGGCCATCGGCGATGGGATGAACCTGGCCGCGCGGCTGGAGGGCGCGAACAAGGCGTATGGCTCCGTCATCATGATTGGCCCGCGCACGTACGAACTGGCGCGCGAGCACATCGAGGTGCGTGAGCTGGACCGCGTGCGGGTGGCGGGGAAGACGGAGGCCGTCACCGTGTACGAGCTGCTGTCGCTCAAGGGCGGCCTGGATGCGCGCAAGCGGGCGACGGTGGAGCGCTATCACGCCGCGCTGGCCGTGTATCGAGAGGCGCGCTTCGACGAGGCCGCGTCGATGCTGGAGACACTCGGGGCCGAGGACCCGGACGACGGTCCGACGAAAGCCCTGCTGGAGCGTTGTCACAAGTACGCGAAGGCGCCGCCGCCGGATTTCGACGGTGTGGCGAGCCTGGACAAGTGAGCGGGAAAGGAGTCGGAGCAATGACGATGAGAACCAGAGCGGCCTGGGTGGCCCTGATGCTGGCACTGGGCTTTCCGAGCCTCGCGTCGGCGGTGGCGGTGGGGGGTTCGCTGTATGTGAAGGCGAAGAACACGCGGGTGATGGAGAGCCCGTCGCCCACGGCGAACGCGGTGGTCGTCCTCCAGCCGGGCGAACAGGTGAAGTGGGAGGGCGCGGACGCGAAGAACAAGCAGTGGCACAAGGTGAAGACGGCGGCGGGGAAGAAGGGCTTCGTCTTCCAGTCGAACCTGTCCACCACCGCGCCCAACATGGAGCTCGTCGTGGAGGACAAGGGCAAGCGCCAGGTGAACCCCGCGGGCTTCGTCGCCAGCGGCGCGGCGGTGAAGGCGCTCAGCCCCGGCGCCGTCGAGTACGGCAACAAGAAGGGCGGCAACCACAAGCAGGCGGTGGCCCAGTTGCAGAGCCTGGAGAAGAAGGCCAAGGACGTCTCCACCGCGGACATCGCGAAGCACGCGAAGGAGGCGGGGCTGTTCCCCGTCGTCGGCGCGGAGGCCACGGCGAAGTCGGGTGCGTCCAAGGGCAAGTCGAAGGGGGGCACGTGATGCGCGGGCACTGGAAGACGGTGGCGCTGGCGGGCCTGGGGCTGATGGCCTCGTCGTGCAAGGGGGTGACACTCGCTCAGTTCGCCGACAAGGCGGGGACGGTGGTGAACAGCTCGGCGGCGGCGACGAAGGAGCGCGCCTCCTGCGACAAGCTGAACGTGGAGCCTACGGTGACGGAGGAGTACGCCATCGGCAGTGCCATGGCCGTCCACTGGGTGCAGGGAGGTGGCGGGTTGATGGCCCCGACGGACGGCGCGAAGGGCACCGGGGTGCATGACGTCCACGAGTACATCAATGTCGTGGGGAAGAACCTGGGTGCGCAGTCCGCGAGGCCCACGCTGGAGTGGACGTTCGGCGTGCTCAACGACGACAAGAACTTCAACGCCGTGTCCACGCCCGGGGCCTACGTCTTCGTCACCCGGAAGCTGCTGTCGGAGCTGGACAACGAGAGCCAGCTCGCGGGCGTGCTCGCGCACGAGATTGCCCACGTCGTGCTCAAGCACTCCATCAAGCAGTACAACGCCGCCAAGGTGAGCCTCTGCAAGACGGCCGTCACGATGGAGGCCGGCATTCCAGGCTCCGGCAAGCTCATCGCCTCGACGGACAGCGGCGGCAACCTGGACCTGGACGGCGACTCGGCGTTGCTCGGCAGCCTGACGGAGAAGGTCATCGAGTTCGCGGAGAGCGGGAACGACAAAGAGCAGGAGTACGCGGCGGACGAGCTCGCGGCGCGGATGATGATCTCCGCCGGCTATGACCCGAACGAGTACCGCACGCTCCTGCGCAAGACGACGGACGGCTCGAGCCTGGGCTCACGGCACCCCAAGAAGGCGGACCGTGAGAAGCGCCTCGTCGCGTTCCTCGACGGGCTCAAGTCCACGCAGGGCGAGTTCGCGGAGCTGTCGCTGGAGGGCCTGCACAACCCGCCGCTCAAGCCGGAGCTCGTCGCCGCCGTGAAGAGCACTTCGCGCGGTGGCGTGGCGAAGGACGGGAAGTAGGCGCCACCGTGTGGCGCCCTCTTCCGGGCGCCCCAGGTGGAGCGGATTCAGCAAGGCGCGGGAGTCTTCAGCGCCTTGCGTCCTCCACCGGCTCGACCCGACGCGACGAGGACTACCGGGCCGCGGCCTGGCTCAGCGCGCGGTGCACGGCCTCCAGGGCCTTGCGTGCCTCGAGCAGTTCGGCGCGCTCGGCGGTGAGTGACGCCACCTGCTGGGCCAGCACGTCACGCTCGCCCTGGAGTGCTTCCACCGCCCGGTGCAGCGAGGTCGACTCGTCCTTGGCGGACTCCAGCTCACCGGCGAGCCTCTCCTCCTCGGCGAGGCTGTCCACCAGGGCCTGCTTGCCGCGAGCCACGGCCTCCTCGAGGACCTCGTGCTCCCTCGCGGAGGCCTGGAGCGCCTGACGGTTCTCCTGGAGGGACAGGAGCGCCTCGTCGCGCTCACCCTCCAGCGCGGCCAGCTCCCGCTCCAGGTCCGCCAGCAGCTTCACGCGGCCTTCCATCTCGGAAGAGAGCCGACGCGCCTCGTCCATGCGCAGGCGGGCTTCCTCGGTGGCCTTCTCCGCCTGACGGCGCGCCACTTCCAGCTCCTGCGTGAGCGAGAGGTTGGCGGACTTCACCTTCACCAGCTCCGCCTGGAGGTGGGTGATGCGCTCCACCGCGCGCTGACCCGCCTCGGCCACCGTCGCCGGCAGGGGCTCCGGACGCGGATTCTCGCGCACCGCCTTGAGGCGGGCCTTCAGCCGCTCGCGGCGCGCGTCGGAGTCATCCTCTTCACGCGGCGGCGCGGGCGTCTGCACCTCCACCTCCTGGGGCGGAGCTTCGACGCGAGCCACCGGCTCGGCGACCATCGCGGTGACATGGGGAAGCGAAGCGTGTGACGAGCCCTGCGTCATGGGATGGGCCTCCTGGGAGTGCCCGGCCGAGAAGCCGTCCAGATGGAACGCAGTGGGGGGAGGCGCCGCGAAGGTGGCGGGAGCTTCGCCGTACTCGTCGTCGAAGCGGGCCGACTCCGGCGACCCAGGCTCTGGAGACGCGTACGTGACGGGCTCGGAGACCTGCGAGGTGAACACCGGCTCCCGGGCGCGCGTCGGCTCCTGCGCACCCAACGCGACTTCCATCGCCTCGGCGGCGGTGGGACGCGGGGCGCGGGCGCGCTCGATTCTGGCGCGGACCTCGGCGGACAGGTCCGCGGAAGGAGGCTCGGGCGGGGCCGAGGCGGAGGGCTCCTGCTCCGAGGACTCGGAGGGGGAGGACTCGGCCGGGTCGGCGACGCCGGTGAACGCGCCCAAGCGGAGGCGCGGCTTGGCGCGAGACACGTTCTGTTCGAAGGCTTTCTTCATGGCGAATCTCAGCCGGCCTGCTGGGTGCCCTTCTTCGGGGCGGCGGCGGCCGCGGCGACGAGGCGCGGCAGGACGTTGTCAATCATGGCCTGGATGTCGCTGGCGCCCTTCGACGTGGGGTCCGCGACGAAGACGGGGCGCCCCTCGCTGGAGGCCTGGGCGAACTTGGTGCACTGCCGGATGATGGTCGGCAGGAGGAACTCCGGGTAGTGCTTCTGGAGCGCCTCCAGCGCTTCCTTCGCCAGCTTGAAGGTGGCGTTGAAGGAGTTGACCACGATGAACACGTGGTCGAGCACGTGGTTCAGGTCCTCCTCCAGGCTCTGCACCGTTTCGAACAGCAGCTTGAGGCCGTGGAAGGAAAGGAAGTCCGCGAGCACGGGGACGAACAAGTCGTTCGCCGCCATCAGCGCGTTGAGGTTGAGCAGGCCGAAGGACGGGGGCGCGTCGAAGACGACGACGTCGTACTGGGCCTCCACGTCCTTGAGGGCGTTGCGCAGCTTGAACTCGCGGCCGGCCATGGGCATCAGCGAGAGGTCCATGGTGGACATGCTGAGGTTGGACGGGACGAAGTCCAGGTTGGGCAGGGAGGACTTCTGGATGACCTTGGCCAGGGGCGTCTTGCGCACCAGCACGTCGAGCAGCGTCTTCTCGAAGTCCTCGCCCTCGTAGCCCAGGCACTTGGTGGCGTGGCCCTGGCTGTCCAGGTCGATGAGGAGGACCGAGTAGCCCAGCTCCGCGATTCGCCACGCGTACGAGGTGGACAGGGACGTCTTGCCGGTGCCGCCCTTGAAGTTCAGGAAGAGCTGACGGCGGTGGCCAATCTTGTCCGGGAAGCGGTCGAGGGTGGTGCGCAAATCCCAGACGTCGTCCGGGGTGTACACGTCCTTCCGCGCGTCCTCCGGGATGGCCTTCGGAGACACGCCGAGCATCTCGGCCACCTGCTTCGAGCTGTATGTCGGCGCTTCCATGAACGACCCTTCGAAAGACGTACGGGACGGAGACCTTGCCTCAAGCGGCGAAGTATTTGTGTCCCCTTCGGACCACGGAACCTCGGGCTGATAGCAGGGTGAGTGCTTCCTGGGCGAGTTCCACGGGGGCCCCCAGGGCGGTCGTCAGCTCGGCGAGCGAGCGACCACGAACCGCGACGCGGACCTCCATCAGCATCTGCCCGCAGAGCGTCTCGACGGGTGAAACACCCGGGCGGCCCGAGGGGGGACGTGCTTCGGCGGCTCGCGCTGGAGCGGGAGGAGCAGCGGCGGGCACGGGCGCCGGAGCACCCATCGCCACCAGGGCCGCCTGGACAGGGGAGAGTCGAGGAGCGGCGGCGGGCCGGGCGGCCTGCGCTGTCGGCTGCGAGGGAGTGCCCGTCGCGGACTGGCCTGGCGCGCGCTGGCCGGACTGCGCGGTGGGGAGAAGCGTCGAGGGAGGAGCCCCGCCCGCCTGCATCGGAGCACGGGCAGCAGCCTGCGCCGAGGGAACGCCCCCCTGCCCCACGAAAGCCGGAGCCGGGATTTGCCGACCCCCTACCGAGGCCACGGCCTGAGGCGATGCAGCGGAACCCGCGGCGTGCCGAGCACCCACGGCGACCATGGCCTGCGGCGCAGCCGCGAAACCCGCGCCCTGCCGGGCACCCACGCCGACCACGGCCTGCGGCCCAGCGGCGGTCGCACCTACGTAGGCCATCCCCTGCGCCTGCGCGGAGCCCATCGAGGCAGCCCCATGGGCCCCCTGTGCGGAAGCCATCGAGGCAGTCCCGTGGGCCGAGCCAGCGGACATCATCACCTGCGTAGGACTCATCGAGGCAGTCCCATGGGCCATGCCCGAGGCGGCCACGTGCGCGGAAACCACCGCCTGCGCCTGAACAACCAGGGTGCGCGCGACCATCGGGCGCGCCGCATCCTCCAGCCGTGCGCGCACGGGCTTCACGGGCAGCGTCGCCAGCCTGCGAATCTCGCGGCGCCGGTGCGTGTCATCCAGCGAGACCACCGCCGACACGTCGTGTCCCAGGATCCGCGACAGGCTCTGCGCCGCCGCCTTGCGCACGCGCGGCTCGCGGTCGCCCAGCGCCTCCAGCAACAGCGTGCGAGCGTTCTCCCCGCTCCCAGCCCCCAGCGCGAGCGCCGCCAGCGAGCGGACCTCCGAGTCCGCGTCGTGGATGGCTTCCTCGCCCAGCCGCCGCGCCGTCTCACCCTCCAACCCCAGCGCCAGCAGCGACGCCCGGCGACGCACGGAGCGGTCCGGGTCCTTCATCGCCTGCGCCAGATGCGGCGCCGCGTCCCGAGGCGCCAACGTCAAGAGCGCCTTGAGCGCCGCGATACGCACCTCGGGCACCGGCGACGCCAATAGCGGAGACACCACCGGCGAGCCTTCTTCCCGGCACAGCGCCGCGAACGCCTGGAGCAGCGCCACCTGCGCCGCCGAGTCCGTCTCCGCGTGCAGCGCGCTCGCCAGCGCCGGAGCCGCCGCCGGCTGGGACAGCGCCTTCAGTCGCTCCGCTGCACGAATCCGCGCGGCGGGGTCCGGCGCGGACAGCTCGCGCACGGAGAACCCGAACAGCGTCTCGTCTGTCGAAGCCCCCACGCCACCCTGCCCGGACAGCTCCGCGAGCTGCGCCTGGCTGACGCCGAGACGCCCCGCCTGGAAGAAGCGCTGGGCCTCGCGCGCCACCGGCGACAGCCCCTCCAACAGGGGCTCCAGCAACGCGGCTCGAATCGGCGTGCTCGGAGCGGAAGCACTGGCGGCCTGCGCCTTCGCGGCCCCCTCGGCGAGCGGCACGGCCGGCCCGCGCATCGGTACCTTGACGACCGGCGAGGCCACGCGCTGCGACTCCCCGTTCAGCAGCGCCTCGCTGCGAAGCTGGGAGATGAACGACGCCAGGTCGAACCCCAGGTCGTCGTCCTCGTCGTCGCCGTCCTTCGTCGACGTGCGCAACCGACTGGCGTTCAGCAGCCGGTCCATCAGCTGGTCGCGCTCGCCGCGCAGCGCCTGCGTGAGCCGCACGGACTCCTCGCGCTCCGCCTGGAACCGCCCGGCGCGAACCTCCAGCGCCGCCACCTCGCGGCGCAGCTCCAGCTCGCGCTGATGCGCCTCCGCCAGCTCACGCTTGAGGTGCTCCATCTCCTCGCGCGTCGAACCCAGCTCGCTGAGCAGTTGCTCCGCGCGCGCCTCGAAGTAGACAATTTTCTCGAGTGCGCTCTTGAGCAGCGCGTCCGGACGCTCGTCGCTCACGACCTCAACGGCCCTCCCCGCGAGGCAGCGCGGTGCACCCCCGACCCACCGGGGGGCGCTCACCCTACGTCAGACGTCCCGCCTTCGTAAACCACGGAAACACCAGGGCTTTTCCTTGAACTCCCGGCCTCTCCATTGACAACGCCGCGCAGGCCGACTTTTCGGCCTCGGAGGTGAGCACCGCCTTTCCGCCACACGCCGACGGTCGCGCCAGGACCGCTGAACACCTGCACCGTGAGTGCGGCCGCGCGGCGGGTGACGTCCAGCACCGGACGTTGCTCCGGAGCGACGTTCGCGGTGAGCCCGACGCGTCCTGGAAACGCTCCGCGTGAAGCCCCACTCGCACGCACGCCACGTTGATCCACCCGCGACAGGCGCTGATCTCCCCGGAGCCGATTTTTCGGCCTCGCGCGGCATTTGGCGAGATTCGCGTCCAGCGCCCGCATGGTGCCTTCCCCGGACGCCGGAACCCCACTTCCGGAGCCCCCCAGGAGCGGCCTCGGACACGTGTCCCGACAGGGTCCGAAACGCCTTCGGGTTCAAGCGCTTTCGCACGCCCTTCTGGATGCACCTGAATGTCAGACCCCACCCGTAGTCTGTGTTCCACGAGGTCAGGAGCCCGCAGGCACTTCTCCCCGGTACCTCTCCGCCGAAGCGCGGGGGGTGAAGCCCTCTTTCGACAGGTTTCCGCACGCCATGGAACAACGATTGGCCACCATCATTGGAAATGCAGTTCGCGCGGCGCGGCAGCGGCTGGAGCTCACCCAGGCCGACGTGGCCGAGCGCGTGGGAATCGCCACCGAGGTGTACGGGCGGCTGGAGCGCGGCCACATGCTCCCCAGCGTCCGCACGCTGAGGAAGCTGTGTCTGGTTCTCAACTGCTCGTCGGACGTGCTGCTCGGCATGTCCGGCGTGGAAGGCGCGCCCACGCTCGCCGAGGACCCGCCGGAGTATCGCGAGCGTCCCGAGGTGCGCCGACTTCTGCGCACCGTGCGCAAGCTGGATGCGCCCCGGCTCAGGCTGTTGGGCCAGGTCGCCAACGCGCTCGAAACGTGAACCCCGCAGCACGCCCGCGACGCGCTGCTTCCATTCCTCATCCGTGGAAGACAGCGAGCGCGGGCGGAATCAGTCCCGGGGCGGGGTGGACCCGGGTTGCAACGGATTGAGGGGGACGACGCTCGAGGTTGCGCGTTTTCGCAAGCGCTTGGCGTATGGAATGAAGCGGCGAGGCGAGCGCAAGCCTACCTTCGTGCTTCATGACTCGCCCCTCCCCCGCCCCCGCTCTCGACTTGCCGCAGCTCGCGGTACACGCGCTGTGGTGGGTGTGGTTCCCTTCCTTCCTGTTGAGTTGGGACCACCTGGGCCTCTGGGGCCGCGTGGGCATGTGCGTCGTCGGCTGGGCGGTGCTGTTCTGGAACTACGCCGTCCTGCACAACCACATGCACGTGTCCATGGCGCGCCCCAAGGTGCTGCACTGGGTCGTGTCCCGGACGCTCGGCCTGGCGTGTGGGTTCCCCTACCGGGGCTACTACATCCACCACTTCAACCATCACCGGTACAACGACGGCCCGGGGGACTGGGGTCAGCGGCGGCCGGGTGAAGGCGCCCTGCGTTATTGCCTGCGCTCGGCGCTGACGCCGTGGTTCTGGCCGTTCGAGGCGGTGGCCAACGTGTGGCGGTGGGCCAAGAAGCGCAACCAGCGCCTGGAGCTCATCCTCGACTTCCTCGTCGTGGACGGGGGCATCCTCGCGGTCATCCTCTGGCGCCCGGCCCTGGGGCTGGCGTGGTGGGGGGTGCTGCTGGTGGGACAGGTCTGCATCCACTGGCTCAACCTGGCGGCCCACTTCGAGACGGACTCCACCCAGAAGGCGGCCCTGGGCACCACGTCCACCTCCCATCTGTACAACCTGTTCTTTTTCAATGCCGGTTACCACCAGGCCCACCACGTGAAGCCCCAGGTGGCCTGGCGGGAGCTGCCGGTGGTGACGGCGGAGCTGGCCGGGACGGCGCAGGTCCGGCCGGAGTTGGTCACTTCGCTGGCCCCCATCAATCCCTTCTGGGTGGCCAAGGTGGCGAAGCGCTATTCTGCCGAGCCGTGCGATCGGCAGACGGCGTCGACGATTACTTCAGGGACCCCCACGGCCGTTACCTAGTCGGGGAAGGCTTCCTGCATTGGTACGCTTCGGCGGACCTGTGCGGCTTCATCCTCTGGGGCCGCCCGGCCGAGGCGCACGTGCGCCGGCTGGTGCATGTGCTCGATGTGGAGCTCGCCCCCGCGGCGCCGCATGCGTCGCTGGTGGATGCGCGGCGGCTGGAGGCGGCGGACCCCGCCGCGTTCGCGGTGCTCGTGAAGTACATGCAAGCGCGCGAGAAGTCGTTCAGCACGTCCGTGCAGCGGCAGGCCCTGGTGCGTCCGGAGGGCGTGGCGGGCGCGGTGGTGGGCGGGTTCTACACGCTCTTGACGGGCGCCTATCCCAGCAAGGTGTTCACGGACCCCGCGAATGCGCTCGCGTGGCTGGGCCAGCCGGAGGGCCGGGCGGCGCCGCTCTTGTCCAAGCTGAATGACCTGGTGGCGGAGGCCACGGGCCAGTCGCCCTTGCTGCGCGAGCTGCACCAGGCGATGCGCGGCAAGCTGCCGGACATCAACCTGTCGGACGTGGCCCGGGAGATGGGAATGTCCGAGCGCACGCTCCAGCGCCGGTTGAAGGAGGCGGGGACGTCCTTCCAGGCGGAGCTGAACTCGGTGCAGGTGCGTATGGCGCAGGCGCTGCTGCTGGAGACGGACATGAAGCTCACCGCCGTCGCGGTGGAGGTGGGCTGCGCATCGCTCCAGCACTTCAGCAGCCTGTTCCGCAAGCTGGTGGGCGACTCCCCCAGCTCGTGGCGAGAGCGACAGCAAGGCAAGGCGTCCGCCGAGGCGAGCGCCCAGGCAGAGGAGCCCGCCATCGCCGCCGCGGTGAATCGCGGCGAAGGGCCCCCGAGCGAATAGCCGCCAGACGGAGGGCGTCCTACTGCTGGGCGCGCCGCGCGGCGGGACGAGCCATCTGCCGCTCCACGTAGGAGCGCAGGGCGGGGAAGTCCTCCAGCAGCCCCATGCCTCCACCCCAGTTGAGGATGGACGCCATCACCACGTCCGCCGCGGTGAAGCGCTCGCCCACCAGGAACGAGCGCCCCTTGAGCTTCTCCTCCAGCATGCGGGCGATATCCGTGAAGCGCTTCTGGCCCCGCTCCGCCTCCCCGGGCACGCGCTCGTGCTCCGGCAGGAAGCGGCTGTGCGCGGAGTACGCGGACAGGGGCGGCTCCATGGTGGCCATGCAGAACATCATCCACTGGTAGTACTCGGCGCGCTCCACGGTGCCGAGCGCCGGCGCGAAGCCCGCTTCCGGGAACTTGTCGGCGAGGTGCAGGAGAATCGCGGCCGACTCGAAGACGGCGTGCCCGTCATCCTCCAGCGCGGGCATGGAGCCCATGGGGTGCACGCGCAGGTACTCGGGGCTCTTGTGCTCGCGCTGGAGCAGGTCCACCGGCACCAGCTCGTACGGGACTCCCAGCTCCTCGAGCAACCAGCGGGGTCGCGTGGCGCGCGTCTTCTGGGCGAAGTAGAGCTTCATCATCGTCGTCGAGACTCCGAGGTGTGTCGCTTGAGCCGGCGAGCCTTGCCCAGCCGCACGGCGTCGCGCGAGCTTCGCATCTCCCCCAACCTGGTGGGTGCGGGGATTATCGGGTCCGGGCACACCGCCCGCAGCTTGCACCCCCGGCATTCGGCCCCGCTCCACACCGCCTCGTAGAGCGCCGTCACCCGGTCGATGACGTCGAAGTCCTCCGTCACGAACCCCAGCTCGAAGTTGCGCACCGCGTCGCCCTTCGCGCCCAGGCCCGCCCCCGTGAGATTCGCGCTCCCCAGGTAGGCCCACGCCCCGTCCACCACCACCGCCTTGAAGTGCACGCGCGGGCACACCTTCAACTCCAACCCTCCCGCCACCAGCCGGGCCCGCTCGTCGAACGCCGCGCGGAACGGACGGCTCGGCAGCTCCGCGTGCAAGAGCCGCAACGACAGCCCTCGCGCGGACAGCCCATCCAGCACCTCCACCAGCGGAACGAAGCGCCCCTTCGACTCCACGTACATCGCCTTCACGTTCGCCGTCGCAATCCACACCGACTCGCGCGCGTGGAGCAGCTTCTCCAGCACCACCTCCCGGTACAGCTCGCTGCCGGACAGCAGTTCCGCCTGGATGGGACGCATGGCGACACTCTCACACACATACCCACCACCCTCCAGTCGGGGGCCATTGTTCAGCCGTCGAAGCTGACCGCCAGTCAATTGACGACTGACCCAAGGTCACCTATTGATGACCCATGGTCAGCAACGTGGGCGAGAAGGCGGGACGGGCGGCGCCCCAGCGGGCGCGCAAGGACGAGGACAAGGAAGCGCGGCGGCGCCAGTTGCTGGACGAAGCGCTGGCGCTCTACGAGGCCACCTCCTACGCGGAGGTGAAGATGGCGGACGTGGCGGAGCGGGCCGGGCTGGCCAAGGGCACGGTGTTCCTCTACTTCCCGACCAAGGAGGCGCTGTTCCTGGCGCTCCTGGACGACCTGCTCTTCTCCTGGTTCTCGCGGCTGGACGCGCGGCTGTGTCAGCCGGACGCGACGTGGACGGGCCCGTGGCTGGCGCGCACCGTGGCCGAGTCGCTGGAGCCAGAGACGTCGCTCACGCGGCTGCTCGCGATGCTCCAGACGGTGCTGGAGCAGAACGTGACGGTGGAGCAGGCGCGGCGGTTCAAGGAGCGGCTGCTGCAGGCGATGCTGCACATCGGCGCGCTGCTGGAATCGCGAATGACCTTCCTGCGGCCCGGCGAGGGCCCCCGAGTGCTGGTGCACCTGCACGCGCTGGTGACGGGCCTGCGGCAGATGGCGGACGTGGCGCCCGTGGCGCGCGAAGTCCTGGCGTCGCCGCACATGGCCCCCTTGCGAATCGACTTCACCGCCGAGCTGACCGCGGCGCTCACCACCCTCTTGCGCGGGCTCGAGGCCCGCTGAAGCACCCCGCCACACCCCAGGAGCCAACCATGCTGGAGCTCGTCCCCGTCACCACCGAGTCGAAGCCCACCGCGGACCTCGCGCGCATCCAGGCCGCCTTCCAGGCCCAGCGCGCCAACCGCTGGGTGATGTCGCGCACCACCACCGCCGAGCGCATCGCCCGGCTCAAGCGCCTGCGCGAGGCCATCATCGCTCGCCGCGACGAGCTGGCCGAGGCCATCCACCAGGACTTCCGCAAACCCGCGCTGGAGGTGGAGCTGACGGAAATCCACCCGACGCTGGAGGAGCTGAACCACACGGTGAAGCACCTGTCGTCGTGGATGAAGCCCACGCGCGTGGGCACGCCCCTGCTGCTCGCGGGCTCCTCCGCGCACGTGCGCTACGAGGCGCGCGGCGTGGTGCTGGTGCTGGCCCCGTGGAACTACCCCTTCCAGCTCCTGATGGCGCCGCTCATCGCCGCCATCGCCGCGGGCAACACGGTCATCTGCAAGCCCAGCGAGAAGACGCCTCACACCGCGCGCTTCCTCTCGCGGCTGGTGCGGGACGTCTTCCCGGAGAACGAAGTCGCGCTGTTCGAGGGCGGCGCGGAGACGGCGGAGGCGCTCTTGGAGCTGCCCTTCGACCACTTCTTCTTCACCGGCAACCCGCGCATCGGCCGCAAGGTGATGGAGGCGGCGGCGAAGCACCTGGCCAGCGTGACGCTGGAATTGGGCGGCAAGTCGCCGGCCATCATCGACGAGACGGCGGACGTGCAGGCCGCGGCGGAGCGGCTCGCGTGGGGCAAGTTCATCAACGGCGGACAGACCTGTGTCGCGCCGGACTACGTGTTCGTGCACGAGTCACGGCAGCAGGCCTTCATCGACGCGCTCAAGGCGGTCATCGCCCGCTTCTATGGGGCCACCGAGCCGGAGCGGCAGGCGAGCGCGGACTTCTCGCGGCTGGTGGACCAGGCGGCGTGGCGACGGGTGAAGGACCTGGTGGACAGGACGGTGGCGGCTGGAGCGAAGGTCGAGGTGGGCGGGGTGGCGGACGGGCCCTCGCGCTACCTGGCACCCACCGTGCTGACGGGCGTGACGCCGGACATGGCCATCATGGAGGGGGAAATCTTCGGGCCGGTGTTGCCGGTGATGACGTACCGCTCGCGTGACGAGGTGTACGCGCACATCCAGGGGGGGGACAAGCCGCTGGCGCTCTACGTCTTCAGCCAGGACAAGCGGGCCGTCGAGGACGTATTCCGCAACACGACGTCCGGAGGGGCCGTGGTGAACAACGTCCTCATCCACGTGGCGAACCCGAACCTGCCCTTCGGCGGGGTGGGAATGAGTGGCCTGGGGCACTACCACGGCGTCTACGGCTTCCGGACCTTCAGTCACGAGCGCGCCGTGTCGGTTCAATGGATGAAGTCGCTGGCGGCGGTGTTCTTCCCGCCGTACCGCGGAAAGGCGCAGGAATGGGCCTCCCGCGCCAGCCGGCTGTTGGAGTAGGCCAGACAGCCAGAGGAGCCGGGATGCGCGTGGTGAAGCAGGAGGAGGAGCTGATTCCCCGGGCCTTGCAGGAGGCGTTCGAGCGCCTGCGGGCCCGGCGCTGGGACGTGGCGCGGCGCGGCCCCGGCGAGCGACTGGAGAGGCTGGAGAAGCTCAAGGCGCGCATCATCGAGCGGCGGGATGCGCTCGCGGACGCCATCCACGCGGACTTCCGCAAGCCCCGCGCGGAAGTCGAGGCGACGGAAATCCTCCCGGTGCTCATCGAACTGGAGCACGTGCGCAAGCACCTCAAGGCGTGGATGAAGCCGCGCAAGGTGACGACGCCGCTGGTGCTCACGGGCACCTCCAGCCACGTGCGCTACGAAGCACGCGGCGTGGTGCTGGTGCTGGCTCCGTGGAACTACCCCTTCAACCTGCTGATGCTGCCGCTGATAGGCGCGGTGGCGGCGGGCAACACCGTGATGTGCAAGCCCAGCGACAAGACGCCGAAGACGTCGCGCTTCCTGGCGGAGCTGGTGCGAGACACCTTCCCCGAGGACGAAGTCGCGCTGGTAGAGGGTGGCGCGGAGGTGGGCGAGGCGCTCTTGCGGCTGCCGTTCGACCACTTCTTCTTCACCGGAGGGCCGCGCGTGGGGCGGCGGGTGATGGAGGCGGCGGCGAAGCACCTGGCCAGCGTGACGCTGGAATTGGGCGGCAAGTCGCCGGCCATCGTCGACGCGACGGCGGACCTGGAGGCCGCGGCGGAGCGCGTGGCCTGGGGCAAGTTCCTCAATGGCGGGCAGACGTGCATCGCCCCGGACCACGTCTGGGTGCATGCGTCGAAGGAGGAGGCGTTCCTCGCGGCGCTGAAGGTGGCGCTGGAGCGCTTCTACGGACGCTCCGAGGAGGCGCGGCGCGCGAGCACGGACCTCTGCCGCATGGTGGATGACGGCGCCTTCGCGCGGGTGCGCGGGCTGATGGACCGCACGGTGGCGGCGGGGGCGCGGGTGGTGGTGGGCGGCGGCGTGGACGCGGAGACGCGCTTCATCGCGCCGACGGTGCTGGCGGACGTGGCGCCGGATGCGCCGCTGATGGAGGAGGAGATTTTCGGGCCGGTGCTGCCGGTGCTGCGCTTCGAGTCGCTCGACGAGGTGGTGACGCACGTGCGCACGGGCGGCAAGCCGCTGGCGCTCTACGTCTTCAGCCATGACGACGCGGCGGTGGAGCGGCTGCTCCAGGAGACGAGCGCGGGCGGCACGTGCATCAACACCGTGGTGTTGCACAACGTGAACCCGAACCTGCCCTTCGGCGGCGTGGGCGCGAGCGGCCTGGGCGCGTACCACGGAGAGACGGGCTTCAGGACGTTCAGCCACGAGCGCGCGGTGCTTCGCCAGGGCCGTACGACGCTGGCGAACCTGTTCTTCCCTCCGTACACCGGCAAGGCGCGGAAGCTGGCGCGACTGGCCAGCCGCCTGTTCGAGTAGCCGCGCATCCCGAAGGAGCGCGGCCTCTCGCCGTCACTCAACTTCGCAGACCTGGCGCCTCGTGGCCGGTGCGCGCCACGTACTCGGTGTAGCCGCCGCCGTACTGGTGGATGCCTTCCGGCGTCAGCTCCAGCACGCGGTTGGACAGCGCGCCCAGGAAGTGACGGTCGTGCGAGACGAAGAGCATCGTGCCTTCGTAGCGGGCCAGCGCCGTAATCAGCATCTCCTTCGTCGCCATGTCCAGGTGGTTGGTGGGCTCGTCCAGCACCAGGAAGTTGGGCGGGTCGAAGAGCATCTTCGCCATCACCAGACGCGCCTTCTCACCACCCGACAGCACGCGGCACTTCTTCTCCACCTCATCGCCGGAGAAGCCGAAGCACCCGGCCAGCGCGCGCAGCGAGCCCTGGCCAGCGCGGGGGAACGCGTCCTCCAGCGACTCAAACACCGTGCGCTCACCATTCAGCAGGTCCATGGCGTGCTGGGCGAAGTACCCCAGCTTCACGCTGCCACCCACCGTCACCGCGCCGGTGTCCGGAGTCGTCGAGCCCACCACCAGCTTCAGCAGCGTGGACTTGCCCGCGCCGTTGACGCCCATGACGCACCAGCGCTCGCCACGGCGCACGAGGAAGTCCATGCCCTCGTAGATGGTCCGCTTGCCGTAGGCCTTGTGCACGGCCTTCAGGTTCACCACGTCGTCACCCGAGCGCGGCGCAGGCTGGAACTCGAACAGCACCGTCGTGCGGCGCTTGGGCGGCTCCACCTTTTCAATCTTCTCCAGCTTCTTCACGCGGCTCTGCACCTGCGCGGCGTGCGAGGCGCGGGCCTTGAAGCGCTCGATGAACTTCAGCTCCTTGGCGAGCATGGCCTGCTGGCGCTCGTACTGCGCCTGCTGCTGCTTCTCGTTCTGAGCGCGCTGCTGCTCGTAGAAGTCGTAGTTGCCCGAGTACGTCGTCAGCGAGCCGCCGTCGATCTCCACCATCTTGGTGACGATGCGGTTCAAGAACTCGCGGTCGTGCGACGTCATCAGGAGCGCGCCCTCGTACCCCTTGAGGAAGCCCTCCAGCCAGATGAGGCTCTCCAGGTCCAGATGGTTGCTCGGCTCGTCGAGCAGCATCGCGTCCGGGCGCATGAGCAGGATGCGCGCCAGCGCCACGCGCATCTTCCAACCGCCAGACAGCGCGCCGACGTCGCCATCCATCATCTCCTCGCTGAAGCCCAGGCCCGCGAGAATCTCCCGCGCGCGGCCCTCCAGCGCGTAGCCACCGAGCTCCTCGAAGCGCGCCTGCACCAGGCCATAGCGCTCGACGAGCTTCTCCATGTCGTCGGCCTTGTCCGGGTCGGCCATGTCCGCTTCGAGCGACTTCATCTCCCCGGCGACCGAGCTCACTGGACCGGCGCCGTCCATGACCTCGGCCACGGCGGAGCGGCCGGACATCTCGCCGACGTCCTGGTTGAAGTAGCCGATGGTGACACCACGGTCGACGGCCACCTGGCCTTCATCGGGGTGCTCCTGGTCGGTAATCATCCGGAACAGCGTCGTCTTGCCGGCGCCGTTGGGGCCGACGAGCCCGACCTTCTCCCCCTTGTGGAGAGCGGCCGAAGCCTCGATGAAGAGAATCTGCTGGCCGTGCTGCTTGCTGATGTTGTCGAGACGAATCATGTGCGTAGGGGTTGCCCGGAAGGCGGGCGCGGCGCCCTTATGCCATGGGGGACGCCGAAGGAGGACTGTTCCGAACCCTCGACCTCCGCTTCCCATGCCCGAGGCCTGCCCACCAAGGGGGCGTCCGCCCTGGAGCAGGGAGGGGGACCTACATGGGCCGGCCGCATCCCCTCGACATCAGGCCCCTAGGCTGGTGCCCATTCCGCCAGGAGCGGATCCGCACCAGGTCCGGACACTCTCCTGGGTGCTCGGCCGCCCGCTCCCCCGCCGTGCTGCCCGTGAGCCTCAGGGCGTGATGACGAGGCGGATGGGATTGCCTTCCTTCTTCACCAGCCGCTCCACGCCCTTCGCCACGTCCTCCAGCGGCAGCGTCGCCGTCACGGAGCGCGAGACGTCCAGGCGCTTGGTGCTCACCAGCGACACGAGCTGGTCCAGGTGCTTCTTCTCGTAGCCCAGGTGTCCCTGAAGCGTCTGGGAGCGCAGGCCGAAGTTCACACCGGCGCCCAATTGAATCTGCTCCGGTGACAGGCCCACCATCACCACGCGCCCGTAGCGCCCGAGGCACAACGCCGCCTGCGCCAGTACCGAGTTCGCCCCCACCAGGTCCACCGCCACATCCAGGCCCAGGCCATGCGTGTGCTGGAGCACCTGCGCACGCACGTCCGGAGAGCGCGGATCCAACGCCACGTCCGCGCCGAACTCCAGCGCGCGATTGCGCGCGGCCTCGTTCGTGTCGAACGCGATGATGGGCGTCGCTCCCATCATCCGCGCAATCTGTACCGCGTGGACGCCAAGCCCGCCGATGCCCCACAAGCCCACCGACTGCGCGGGCTTCAGCTTCGCGCTGTCCAGCAAGCCCGCGTACGGCGTGGCCACCGCGTCCGCGAGGATGGCCGCCTGTTCGAACGGCAGGTGGTCGGGAACCAACGAGAGCACGAAGTACGGCACCACGACGTACTCGGCCCAGGCGCCGTCGTAGTGGAAACCCATGATTTGGAAGTCGAGGCAGTCCGTCGGCTGACCGTTGGAGCACTTCGCGCAGCGACCGCAGGGCTTGCCACCCGCCATCGCGACACGCTGCCCCACCTGCCAGCGCGGCACGCCCACGCCCACCTCGTCGATGACGCCCGAGGACTCATGTCCCGGTGTCACCATCGGCAGCGGAGAGCGCAGCGAGCCGTCGAGCAGGTGCGCATCCGAGAGACAGATGCCGCACGCCTTCACTCGCACCCGCACCTCGCCCGGACGCGGCTGGGGGACGGGGACGTCGGTCACCGTCAACGTCCGCGCGGCCGTATCGAAGCGCGCCGCCCGCATCATCCGCTGGTTCGCGTCTGCCATCGATTGCTCCTCCTCGCCGCGCATCGTGGGGCACGAGCGGGCGCCAAAGCTCGGAAGGCGCGACCGTACCACGCACGCCCGGGGGCGCTGGTTGCTCTCATGCGCGCCTTTCACCCTGGCGCGAGGACGACACTCTTACGGCACCGGTTCAGCTCTGGTTCAGCTCCGAGCGGTCTGGAACGACTCGCACTGCGAAACCAGCTCCGTACCCATCTGCCTCCCATGGGCAACGCGACACCGGGTGCGTGGGCATCGCCTCCGTGCCCGAGCACCGCCGCCAGCACAGGCTCCGCATGTGGCGGAGGCGACATCACCGCCGTTTGCGCGCACCACCGCCGACAAAGGCAGGCTCCACATGTGGCGTAGGCGGCATCACCGCCGTTTGCGCGCACCACCGCCAGCACGGGCGCGCCGTGTGGCGTAGAGTGCCCGGCTGTGCTGACCGTCGAACCGCATCCGTCCCTGGACACCCTGGCCTTCACCACCACCTTCCCCGCACCGCTGGGCTCCCTGCCCTCGCCGGAGTGGCTGGTGGCGCTGCTGAAGTCGGATGCCTCCGCGCCGCTCTCCAGCGACGACGCCGTGCGAGGCGCGGTGCGCGACATGCTCCGCCACGGCGGCTACAAGCCCACCGGCCGAGGCAAGCCCGCCAGCGAGTACCTGGTGCGCGCCGCGGGCGATGGCTCGCTCGGCACCATCAACACCGCGGTGGACCTGTGCAACGCGGTGTCCCTGCACAGCGGACTTCCCGTCAGCGTCGTCGACATGGACCGCGCCACGTCTCCCTTCCGCGTGGCCATCGCTCCCGAGGGCGCGCAGTACGTCTTCAATGCCTCCGGACAGAGCATCGACCTGGCGGGCCTGCTGTGCCTCTTCGACGCGGAGGGCCCCTGCGCCAATGCCGTGAAGGACGCGCAGCGCACCAAGACGAACGCCGACACGCGCCGCACCCTCACCCTTCTCTGGGGCGCGAAGAGCCTGGGCGACCGCACCGCGCGCGCCTTCGCGTGGTACCGCGAGCTGTTGGAACGCGCGGGCGCCACCGTGGAGCGGCTCCCCTGAGCGCCCTGGACCTGGAGCAACTGCTCGCCGACGGCGCTCGCTCGCTCTCCGCCGCCTGGGGACGCCCCGTGCTCCTCGCGGAGCCCGAGGTCCTCCGCACCCAGTCCCGCTGTCACGTCGTGCGAGCCCGCGTGCGCGGTGGCGACGTGCCCACCGTCATCCTCAAGCACTTCCACGAAGACCCCGTGCTCGGCCTGGACGAGTGGGCCGGCCTGGAGCTGCTCGGCCGCCACAACCTCACGACCGCCCCGGGCCTCATCGCTGGAGACATCCACTCGCGCCTGCTCGTCCTCCAGGACTTGGGCAGCGGCCCCAGCCTGGAAGACCTCTTCAACGCCGACGACGCGAGCGCCGCCACCGGAGGACTGCTCGCCGTGGCCCGCCTCACCGGCCAGCTCCACGCGCGCACCCGGGGCCTGCAGGGTGACTTCGACCTGCTCCGCCACTCGCTCAACCCACGCCCGCTGCGCGTCCGCATCGACAACGCCCGCTATCTGCTGGACCACACGGACCGGCTGCGGCGCTGGACGGAGGCCGTGGGCACGCCCCTGGTCCCCGGCACGCAGGAAGACGTGGAGCAGCTCGCGCGGGAGCTGGCCGAGCCCGGCCCCTTCCTCGCGCTCACCCACGGGGACATGGCCCCGAGCAACACCCTCTTCACCCCCAGCGGCCCGCGCCTGCTCGACTTCGAGTACTGCGGCATGCGCCACGCGCTGTACGACGCGCTCATGTGGCTGCTCGTGGTGCCTTTGCCAGACGAGCTCGTCACCCGCGCGGACCTCACCTACCGCATCACCCTGGCCCCCGTCTGCGAGGCGGCCCAGACGGACACCACCTATACGCACGCGCGCGCCCTCGTCGCCACGGCTCGCACGGTGAACATGTTCCAGTGGCTGTCGCCCAAGGCGCTGGAGCGGGACAGGGACTGGGCGCCAGGCTACTCCGAGCGCGCCGCCCTGCTGCGCCACCTCGCGCGCTCCCGCGTCCTGCGAGAGCCCACGAACATGGTCCCCGCCCTCTCCCAAACCCTCGCCGCGCTGGAGGAGCAACTGGTGGAGCGCTGGGCGGGAACACCGACCTTCACCTGGCCCGCGTTCCGGTAGACGCCCCGCCGACGCGCTCACTCGCGGACGCGAATCACCACCTTGCCGAAGGGTCCCCGGTCCAGGTGCTCGAGCGCCTTCGGGAACTCGCGGAGCGCATACGTCGCGTCGACCACGGGCTCCAGGCGCAGTGAATCCACCGCGCGCACGAAGTCCTCCAGCCCGCGCCGATTCCCCACCGTCACGCCCTGGAGGGTGCCCTGCGTCTGGAACAACGGCAGCACCGGGAAGCGCATGTCGAAGCCGTCCAGCACGCCAATGAGCGTGACACGCCCCGCGGGCGCCAGCGCCTTGACCGAGCGCCCGAGGTTGTCACCGCCCACCATCTCCAGGATGTGGTCCGCGCCGCGCCCGCCCGTCAGCTCCACCACCGCCTTCTCCCAATCCGGCGACTGGCGTCGGTGGATGCCATGGGTCGCGCCCAGCTTCTTCGCGCGCGCGAGCTTCTCCTCATCCCCCGACGTGACGATGACCCGAGCGCCCAGCGCCGATGCGAGCTGCACCGCGAACAGCGACACGCCACCAGTGCCCTGTGCCACCACCGTCTGTCCTGGCCGCAGCCCACCCAACTCCACGAGCGCCGTCCACGCGGTGAGCCCCGCGCACGGCAGCGTGCTGGCGCGCACGTCATCCAATGACTTGGGCGCGGCGACGAGCCAGCTCTCCGGCATCGTCACGTACTCAGACAGCACGCCCTGAAGGCTCCCGCCCAGGCTGCGCACGGAGCCATTCACGCGGGGCACCGGCCCCTCCACCCAATCCGTGTTGAACGCGGCGAGCACCCGCTCCCCCATCCGGACGCGAGTGACGCCACTGCCCGTGGCCACGACCTCGCCCACCATGTCGGAGGTGGGAACGAAGGGCCACGGCACGTCCGAATAGCCCGCCGCATCCAGGAACAACTTCTCGCGGTAGTTCAGCGACACCGCGGAGACTCGCACCAGGGCCTCGCCCGCGCCCGGTGTGGGAATCGCCAGGCTCGCCAGCTCCAGGTTCGCCCGACCGGGCTTGCGCAGCTCCCACCGCTTCATCACGCCATCCATCGTCTCTCTCCGTTGCCGTGCCACCGAGGGGCGCGGGGGATATACCGACGCGGATATGTCGCCAGTGACGAGACTTCGGCGCTTTACTGGTGACAGGATTTCTCCAATGGACGCCACGCCATGACGATGGACCGACTCAGTGGAGTGCACACCTTCGTCCAGGCCGCCGAGGCCGGGGGCTTCGCGCTCGCCGCCGAGCGCCTGGGCCAGTCCCGCTCCGCCGTGGGCAAGAGCATCGCCCGGCTGGAGGAGCGGCTGGGCACCCGCCTGTTCCAGCGCACCACGCGCAGACAGAGCCTCACCGAGGACGGACAGGTCTTCTATGAGCGCTGCGTCCGCGCGCTCGCGGAGCTGGAAGCAGCCGAGGCGGCGCTGGACTCCGGGCGTCGCGCGCCCACGGGCCGCCTGCGTGTGGCCGCGTCCGTGTTGTTCGGTCGGCACTGTGCGGCGCCGCTGCTGTGGGAGCTGACGCGCCAGCACCCGGGGCTGGAGCTGGAGTTGTGTTTCAGCGACCGCGTGGTGGACCTCATCGAGGAAGGCTTCGACCTGGCCATCCGCGCCGCGCCCCTGGCGGCCCACGCGGGCCTCACCGCGCGCAAGCTCGGCGTGCAGATGATGAGCGTCTGCGCCTCACCCCGCTATGTCGCCCGACGCGGCCGACCCAGGACGCTCGCGGACCTCGCGAAGCACGAGGCCATCAACTACGGGCGCGCGGGCGTGAGCAATTCCTGGCGCTTCCCGGACGGACAGGGCGGCGAGCGACTCATCGCGGTCCAGGGCCGGCTGCGCTTCGATGACCTGGAGACCATCGCCGATGCCGCCGTCCAAGGCGCGGGGCTCGCGTGGCTTCCGAGCTGGCTCATCGCCGAGCGGGTGCACAAGGGCGAGCTGGTGACGCTGCTGGAGAACGAGGGGCACCACGGCAATGAACTCTTCGCCGTGTGGCCCCAGAACAAGCACCTGCCCTCGAAGGTGCGCGCGGCCATCGACATCCTCGTCGCGCGCATCCCCGAGCGACTGTCCGCCGAGGAGCAACGACGGACCGTGAGGACGCGAAAGCGCCACCGCTAGCCACGGGCCACACGCGGGTTCATTGCTGGCGCACCGATGCACCGTCGGGGAATGCGTCGGTTGGGCGTGCTCGCGCGGATTGCTCCCGTGCTCGACTCCCTCTAGCGCCCTCGAAGGCGCGCGCGGCGAGCGACCTCTTCGCCGCGCACGATAAGCCCTAGAGACCTCCGCCGAAGCGGTCTCCCGTCTCCACCGAGTCGGTCTGCCCCGAAGGAGCCTGGGACCAGCGCTGCTCTCCCGCGCGTGACAGCCCCATGTCCCCCGCGCTGTACAACACGTGCACCGCACCCGAGTCGACCGCGCTCCCCACGTCCTCGTAGGGCACTCCCACCGCCAGGTCCACGAAGCCATTCCCGTCGTAGTCGCCCGCCGTCAGCCGGAAGCCGAACTCATCCTGGTACTCCGCGCCTTCATCCACGGTGGAGCCCACCTGGGACCAGCGCTGCTCGCGCGCACCGGACAGTCCACCCGGCGCGCCATGCAACACGTGCACGATGCCCGCGCCAGCGATGCCCTCCACGCTCTCCGAGGGCACACCGATGGCGAGGTCCGCATGGCCGTCTCCATCGAAGTCCTCGGCCACCAGCGAGGAGCCCAGACCATCTCCCTCCTCGGCCACGTCCGAGATACCCGCCGAGTCCTGACTCCAGGAGAGAGCCCCCGTGGACTGGAGCCCCGCGGTTCCGCCGCGCAGCACCGTCACGGCGCCAGCCAGCGCCTTGAAGCCCACCGTCTGTCCTGGCGCGCCGATTGCCAGCTCACTCCGGCCATCTCCGTTGAAGTCCCCCGCCGCGAGCGCGGCACCGAAGCGCAGCTCCGCGCTCACGGCACCTGGCACCCCATCGCTCCCCGGAACCCAGAGCTGGTTGCCCGTGCTCGTCAGACCATCGATGGAGCCGAACAGGACGTTCACCGCGCCCACGTCCTCGGCGGTGCCCACATCCTCGGAGGGCACGCCCACGGCCAGCTCGTCGAAGCCATCGCCGTTGAAGTCGCCCGCCGCCAGCGCGGAGCCGAAGCGGTCTCCCGTCTCCGTGACTTCGAGCACGTGCGCCGACGCCTGACTCCAGCTCTGCGAGCCCGTGCCGGAGAGCCCTGAGGCGGAGCCGTACAACACCGTCACCAACCCGGAGTCGAGCGCCGACGAGCCATAGTCCTCCGCGGGCACCCCCACAGCCAGGTCATCATACCCGTCGCCATTGAAGTCCCCCACCGCCACCGTGGTGCCGAAACCATCGAACGCCTCCGCGCTGTCGGGCACTCCCGTGCTGTTCTGGTGCAACACCTTGTCGGTGCTGAAATCCACACCCTGCGCCGACCCCAGGAAGATGTGGACCGAGCCCGCGTCGACAATCCCATTCACGTCGTCCCCGGGCACGCCGACCGCCACATCCGCGAAGCAGTCTCCGTTGAAGTCACCCACGGCCACGGCGGCGCCGAAGTGGTCGTCGAGCCCCGCCGTGTCCTCCACACCCGACACGTCGCGATGCAGCCACAATCCCGTCGCTCCCAGCCCCGTGGCCGAGCCCAGCACGATGCTCACCGCGCCCTGGTCCACGCCCGTGCCCACGTCTTCATCCGGTGCGCCCACGACAAGGTCCGCGAAGCCATCTCCATTCACGTCGGAGCGGCGCCCGTAGCCGTGGAGGCGCTTCACCGCGCAGGCATCCGCGTTCGTCGGGGCCGTGCGGTTCGCGGTGAAGTACGAACCATCCAACCGGGTGATGGTGGGCGAGTCATTCGCGGAGAACGCCTCCGGTGCGTAGTGCATGATGGAATCCAAACCATACGGCCCCAGGTTGCGGCCCGCCGCGCCCTCCTGCGCGAAGGTCTCGAAGGCATGGGCATACCCCTCCTCGATGTTCTCGAAGTGGATGAGGACATTCTTGTCCCGGTCCGTGCGCGCCTGCTCGTGCCAGAGCCCCAGCACGTGCCCCACCTCATGAAGCGTGCTGCCCGTGGTGCAGCCCGGCGCGAGCGTCACGAACTGCTGACCGCCGATGCGCCCGACGTGCGACGAGCAGCCCGTGCCCGGCCGGAACGTGACGTAATCCGTCTGCGTGGTGCGTGGCACGAAACGGATGGGCGTGAGCAATTCCCACCGCGCCATGGCCCCCGCGACACGTCCGATGTCCGGCAGCGCCGCATCCAACGTGAAGGGCACCACGCCACCCGGCCAGCGCGTCATCGCTCGCGTGGACACCGCGCCCAGTGCTTCCACCGACTGCGCGGAGAGCTGTCTCGCCGGAACCTCGGGCGTCAGGAGGATGTCTCCCTGGAAGACGCGCTCACCATCGACGCGCTCGTAGGCGAGCGTGCGAAGCCCTCCGCCCACCTGGAAGTCCGCGCGATGCACTTCTCCCGTGCGACCTGGGAAGGCTCGCTCCTGTCGGATGGCCTCGCTTGGGGCAGCGGCGTCACCACCACAACCACTCGCGCCAAGGGCCAGCAGGCCGTGCGCCACGACGACACACCCACGTGAAACGTGTTTCATCCCCGGAAGTCTCGACATTGAAATGTCTCTCCAGAAAGTCGGGCACGGCGCCCCGCGAGACGCGGGACAGCATTCGTGCAACCCGATCTACATGTGCATCTGGGTCAACATTTACAGGAACGGTCTGACATTCCTGGCGGAATCCAGGGGCAAGCGCTTCAGAGGTTGAGTCCCTCGCGGATGCGCGCCACGACCTCCGGTGGTGGGGGCGAGACATCCACCTCCAGCGCCTGCGTGGGCACCTCCAGCGTGGCGAGCTGGCTGTCCAGCAACGACGGCGGCATGAAGTGGCCGTGGCGCTTGCCGAGCCTGCTGGCCAGCACCGCGCGCGGCGCATTCAGATACACCCATCGCGTCTGCTTCGGGTCCACCTCCAGGCGGTCCCGGTAGGTGCGCTTGAGCGCGGACGAGGCCAGCACCAGGTCCTCGCCTCGCTCCAACGCCGTCTGGAGCTGACCGCGCACCAGGTCGAGCCAGGGCCAGCGGTCCTCGTCCGTCAACGGAACCCCCGCCGACATCTTCGCCACGTTGGACCGGGGGTGCAGGTCGTCCGCGTCCAGGAAGCGCCAGCCCAGGCTCGCCGCCAGGGCCTTTCCCACCGTCGTCTTCCCGGCGCCCGACACTCCCATGATGATGACGACCATCCCGTGCGGCCTCCTCGAACCGTGGACCTCTGGACAGGTTGCGACTCCCTCCATCGGAGCGCCACTCCCGTCCCCGGCAAGTGCCCACCGCGCTACGTCCTCGTGAGGGCGACAGCCCCACTCCGTCCATCGACGCGGCGCCAGGCCGCTTGCCTTACCGGGCAGGCAGGCTCCCAGGCAGCGGCGCCACTTGGGCCCATGTCACATGGCGATCACAGGTGGGAGCGCATGAGCCGCGCAACCGCGAGGACGCGCCTCCTCGGTTCACCCAAGAATCACTTCTGGTCGGCGAGCCGCCTCTGTCCCGGCGCCGAGAATGGAGAGGACGCCCGTGACGGCCCCACGACACAGGCGCCCCGGAGTGACTCCTCGGAGCGACACTCGCAGATGGCGGTCGTTCCTGGCGCATACCCCCTTGCGACCGCCACACCCGCGAGGATGACCGACAAAGCTGCCGCCGCCGTACCGACATCACCCATCGAGGCCGCGGGATACATCACGGGCAAGCGCTCGCGGCGGGTACGATAGATACGAGCATGCGAGAACGTCGTCTCCCAGGCCGCATAGCGCTCTCCATTGTGGTTCGAGACAACGAACGAAACCTCGGCTTCGCTGATACGAGCGTCGTCGATCGCCAGGCGGACCGCTTTTCCGAGCCCCTCACCAACGGAGTAGTGTTGGCCGCCCACGGTGTGCGGCTCGTGAGCCGAGCCGGCCCCACGCAGCGCGGCAAGCGGAACATAGGGGCTCTCGCGACCCGAGCGCGAGACACAGAGGAATGCAGCCGCCTCTCCCGGAATCAGGCCCTGAGGGTTCCCTTCCTCATGGAGCCGGTGGACCTTTCTCAGTCGCTCGATATCCGTGTCGTTGAGAAGAGAATCAACTCCTCCAATGAACGCGCGTGTAATGGCGTTCCGTGCAAGGAGTTCGCGTGCGGCGGCGAGCGCTTCGAAGATGGAGGCCGCGCCTCCGTCCAACACACGCGAGCCCTGATGGAGTACCAATCCATGACGCGCCGCCAGCATTGAAACGAAGTCCTGGCGCGGGATGCCCTCGAGTCCAGGATGTTGCCGGAACGGCTCAGGAGGACAGACGAACAACGCCACGGGCCGAATGGAGGGACGCAGCGAGCCAACACACTCCTCAAGGGCTCTACTCGCGAGATTCAGGAGCCACTCCCGAGGGGTGCGCCGGAGCGCACGTCCCGCCTTCACGCGAGCGGCCTTGAGCGGCTCTCCGGGCGGAGGAACGGGAATGGAATACGAGACCCGGTTGATTCCAGCACGGATTGCCGCACACGTGGAGAAGCTATCGAGCCCGACGGGGGTCACCGCACCGCAGCTCTCCAGGTAGAGCGTGCTCATGGTCATACCCGGTACGTCGGTCTGGACAGGTCGATACCTCGGGTATTTCGACGATCGATGTACATCTTCCCGCCGTGTCGTGCACGGGTCCAGGCCTCGCGCATGTGGCCGAGCACAATCTCTCGCAAGCGCGCACTCCCGCGAACGGTTTCATGGCTGACGCGAGCCGTAAGGCGGACGCGACGGGAATCGGGTTCGAGTTGGACCGTGTCCAGCTTCAGCGCGGCACGCTTCACGCCACGGTCATAGAGGAGGTGAACGGGGACATCGAGGACAGGCAGGCGGAACGTCCAGAGCCCATCTGGAGTCAGGTTCAGGAGCCGAACAGGCTCGCCACCGACGAGGGTTCGGCTCTGTTGGTCGGCAGGCGCCACCTGGTTGTGCTTCGAATCAAAGTCCGTTGGAAGCAGTGGCCACCTCGTTTCGAGCCAGCGCTGGTCATCGCGCGCTCCCAGAGCAGCGGCATCTTCGTGAACGGGAGCGGGCGCGTCAGCGAGCCGGCCGCCCAGACACGGTGACCGAGGGCCCAGAGCGACTTCTGGACGTCGCCCACACGGACCTCGACGGAAACACGCTCCGCGGGCCTGCCACCGGGTGCGTACGCGGACCCGTTGATGATGACATCGACAAGTGGCTTGAACAGCGCCAGTTCATGCGTGAATCGAACGCTCGATTGGCCCGGGACGCCGACATGGGAATCCGTGAGGCGGATGCCGGCCTGTTCGTCCGCCAGATGGAGCGGCGCGCGGGAGGCTTCGAACGTCGCGGCGAGCACCACGAGAACCGACTCCTGTCCCTGGGGACCGACGAGGACGAACTTCTCCGCGGCGAAAGGAGTGTGGTTGCTCAACAGCGTCTGGAAGGACATGGCTACACCCAGTGGCCATCCGCGTCGATTCCCATGGGCCAGTAGGTCATCGCGGTGAGGACCTGCACCCAATCGTCTCGGCCCGCCTGCAGGACCCAACCGAACAGGAGGACCTGTGGAGGGACACGCTCGTCAGGCGGGACGGTCCGGTTGAGCGCATCGCACTTGAGCCAGTATGTCCGCACCACCCAGACGAGCTGCGGGCACGATGCTGGACCCGCGAAGAAGGTATTGTAAGCCGCCTTCAGCGCGGAATCAGGGTCAAGTCCCCGTTCCTCGTGGGCATGAATTCTGTCCTCCCACAGGTCGAAGGCAATCAACATTGAATCCGCGAGAAACTCCTCATATTCCGTGAACAGCGCGCGATGACCGGCTGAAGCAGCCGCCAGCGTCAACATCGGCTCGCGCCAGGGCACAGGGTCCTTGACGGGAACGTCCTGCGGCGCCATGAGGAGCCGATGGATGCCACGCTGCAGATTGTGAGTCGTCCGCAATGCCATATCGTTCCTACGTGATCCTTCCATTGACGTCCAAACCCATGGGCGAAAACACAAAGGCCTCCATGAACCTGCTCAGCTCGGGGTCGGCGGGCTCAATCCCATCGAGCAGGAGACGGACGGGGGGGACGAATGCGGGGACATCATCATCCTCATCGTCCTCTCCCCACCCCGCCGACGGGCGGCTGGGCGACGCGCGCGCGGCTTCGCGTTCCTCATTCAGTACGACACAAGCCAAGTAATATTTCCGATAGATGGTGATGATGCGTGGGTATGACGCAGGACCTGCGGGCCAGCGGAGCCGCACCTGGGTGTACGCACTCTCAGGGTCCTTTCCTTCGGATTGAATGAGCGAGTCCCACCACCGAACCGCCTCGTCGCGTGCCGGACGGAGTTCTTCGAGGTAATCGCGGAACAGGGAATCGTACGGACTCATCTATGCGCCTCTAAGTCCAACCGCGAATGTCGGGCACCGTGACATGGCTGATGATGCCCCCTTGGTAGGGTGAACAGGAGCTGCAATGGGGCTTCACCGATGCCGTGCTTTCCGCCCACTGCTTGAAATGGGCGGGATCGTGGCAGCCCCCCATATACCATGCCGTCTTCTGGGGAGGCTGGTGATCGGGAGTGAACCGCTCGTTGGCCTTGAAGTCCCGGAAGAGCTTCACCTTGGATTTCCGAGCGCCATAACCCGACTCGGGCTTTTTGCACTCCCAGCATGGACCGCCACGACAGGCATCCTGCTGTGCTTCGTTGGTGCCGGCGTTTCCCGGATAGGAGTCAGGGGGACAGGGCGTCACCTCATCGACCCAGGACAGCGCCTTGAACGCGGTCACGGCGGAAGCATCGACACACCCCGGAGGAGTCGATGCACTGTTCTGCCCCATCATGTCGCCATGACGGCAGACACCCTTGCCCTCTATCTTGACTGTGAAGGACCAGAGCGTGAAATACCCCTTGCCCTTCGTCTTATGCGTCACGACGTTGCCGCCCTGGGTTCCTGCCTCGTCGCCCGTGCTCGTGGACACATAGGACGAATCCTCGAGGGCGGTCGGCTGTCCTTCGACTTTTACCGTCTTGCTGCCATTCGCGAGATCAGCGGCGGAGAGGACATTGACATACGGGACCGGAACAGGCCCCGCCGGAGGAGGCGGCGGCGTGAGGCACACATCCGCTGGGGCAATGCCCTTACCACCGCTCCCCTTGTGGAAGAGGCCCATGTTCTCCGCGAAGACGAGCACCCCCATCTTGCCCTCCCGACTCACCGCGGTTCGATTCCGCGTCAGTCCTTCATGCCAATCAAAGGATGGCAGACCTCCTGGCCATTGACCACTCAAGCGTGGCGAAAGGCACTGGGATGCCCCGGCATCGTCATGCGTTCTGATTAGACTACGCTCCGACGAATGCGCGACGTACTGACGGACGTGCTTGAGCAGCATCTGAGCGAAGCCGCCTTCCTTTGGGGTCAGCGGGAGCGCGGCCTTTGCGCCCCCAACCTCGTGCTGGCCGACGTTGCCGAGACCGAAGAGCGATTGCTGGCCCACGTGGATGGGCTCGCGGTCGCTGGACCCCCCGCGGTCGAAAAGCTGCTCATTCCAGCCTTGGAGGAGATGGAGGAGGAACAGGTCGCAGCCGCCGCCTACACCCTGCTCAATATCCAGGAGCCCCCGGGAACCGACCTCGTGCGCACAGCCCTTGAAGTGGCAAGTCCGGAGGTTCTCCCCGCCTTCTACAGAGCACTCGAGCTGTGGGACTCCGCCGCACTGCGCACATGGGTTCCCGCCCTGCTGAAGCAGGAAGAGCCCACACGGCTCACCCTGTCACTGGAGTTGCTCGCCTCGCACGGCGTCGATCCGGGCCCGCCACTTCCCGAACTGCTCCGACACGAGGAACCCAAGGTCGTCGCGGCGGCTCTCCGAGTCGCGGCTCGCATTCACCACCCATTCGACCGACACCTCTATCAATCCTGTCTGGGTTCAACCGCCCCCGCGCTCCGGGATGCCGCCATCCAGACGGGGTTGCTGGAAGGACGTCGCTCCGCGTGGGCCGCTTGCCAGTCCGCGGTCGAAAGCACGGCTCCCGACTTGGCCTTCCCAGCGCTGCTGTTGGCTCTGGGTGGGGAGGCAAGAGATGTGGAACGACTGAGGAAGCTCCTTCATGAGCCGCGACACCGTCCGGCGACATTCTGGGCGCTGGGCTTCAGCGGCCGACGGTCCGCCGCCGAGATCTGCCTTGAATGGATGGAGGACCCGGCCGTGTCTCACCTCGCACTCGAGGCCTTCCGCTCCATCACGGGCCTTCCCCAGGAAGAGCGCTTCGCCATGCCTCCAGTCGAGGAGGATCCGCTGCCTCCGCTGGAGGAGGACCTCGCGGCCGACCTCACGCATGGACCCGAAGACGACCTGCCCCGACCAGCCACAACGGAGGTTCTCGCATGGTGGAAGCTGGAACGGCGACGCTTCGACCTGGAGCGGCGATACCTGCACGGAGAGCCCTTCGGCATGGAGGCACTGAGCGCGGCCTTGCTGACCGCGCCGATGCGTCGGCGCCATGTGCTGGCGCTGGAGGTGACGTTGCGCAGCCGGGGGCGTCTGAACGTGCCGACGCGCGCATGGACATCCCTTCAGCGAAAGGCCCTGGCGAACCTCGGCACTGCCGCGCCATCCCTCTTCAGGAGTTGGACGTCAGGGCTCCATGAGCCGTGACGCGGACGTCTGGCAAACCGTTGGTGGAGCGCGTCAGCGCGTCATCACGTCAAGCACCAGGGACCAGGCCTCTTGCTCCCATACCGCCAACGGCAGCGAGGAGCAGAGGTAGAGGGCGGCGAGGTCGCTCATCCTCGCGGCGGACGTGAGCGTCCGGACCAGGTCGGCGGTCACACTGTTCGTGAGGCGGAACTCCGTCATCAGCGCTCCCGCATAGTGATTGGCGAGCATCTTCCGGGCCCGCGCGATCAGATTCCCCCACAGATAGCGGTGTGAGCCGCTCGTGACGTTGGCGAGCGAATCCCGGCACATGTCCGACTTCGAGCCCCGGACCGCCACCTTCAAGCTATAGTACATGCGGGCAATCCTCCATGACGCGCGATGGGAGGAACCACAGGCAAATCACATACCAACGACTGGAGTTGCCTAGCGCGAAGTGGCCACTGTCTGGGAATGCCCCTGCTCGCGCCGCTCCGCGTCCCATGAGGACGCGGGTGCGTCTGGGAGGAACACAATCCGCGTGTGCACCCCCAGGCTCCGCGCGCCTTGGGGATGTCGGACCTCGGGGGTACTCTTCCCTTCATCGCCGCGAAGGACGCGGCACGGAGGGGTTGGCACTTGGCGGAAATCGCGGACGGCGAGCAGGTGGAAGTCCAGGGCTCGGGTTCCAAGCCCTACATCCTCAAGAACACGGGAGGCGTCTACTCGTGCTCCTGCCCCGCGTGGCGCAACCAGTCCATCGCCATTGAACGGCGCACCTGCAAGCACCTGCGCCGCGTGCGCGGTGACGCCGCCGAGGATGCCCGCGTCGGCGGCACCTCCACGCCTCCCGCCAAGGCCACGCGCGTGAAGGCCACCTCGGAAGGCGCGGAGGGCGAGGCGGGCGATGAGAAGGCCCCGCCGCTGCTCCTGGCCCACCCGTGGGAGAACGACGTCGACCTCACGGACTGGTGGATGAGCGAGAAGCTCGACGGCGTGCGCGCGTACTGGGACGGCAAGCGCTTCTGGTCGCGCCTGGGCAACGAGTTCTTCGCGCCGGACTGGTTCACCGCGGGGCTGCCGGACTTCCCGCTCGACGGAGAGCTGTTCGGTGGGCGCAAGCGCTTCCAGCGCACGGTGAGCGTGGTACGCCGACAGGACAAGAGCAAGGACTGGAAGGAGCTGCTCTTCGTCGTGTTCGACGCGCCGGGCTTCGACGCCGCGTTCGAGCAGCGGCTGGAGCACTGTCGCAAGTGGCTGGACGACGCGAAGCCCCCGTATGCGCAGTGGCATCCGCACGAGCGCTGTCAGGGGACGCCGCACCTGCGCTCGGAGCTGGAGCGCGTGGAGGGACTGGGCGGCGAGGGGCTGATGCTGCGCAAGCCGGGCTCGCGCTATGAGGTCGGCCGCTCGCACACGCTGCTGAAGGTGAAGAGCTTCAAGGACGACGAGGCGGTCGTCATCGGCCATGTCCCGGGCGCGGGCCGGCACAAGGGACGGCTGGGCGCGCTGGAAGTCGAGCTGCGCAACGGCAAGCGCTTCAGCGTGGGCACCGGCCTGTCGGACGCCGAGCGCTCGGCGCCTCCCGCCATCGGCACCCTCATCACCTTCCGCTACCAGGAGCTGTCCAACGACGGCGTGCCGCGCTTCCCCTCGTACATCGGCGTGCGCATCGACGCGGCCCCATTCAAGGCCAAGGCCAAGGGCTGAGTCCTCCCGCGCCTGGCCCCGTCAGGCGTGAAGCTGGAGCGCGGCGACCCGCGTGGCCCCGCCAGCGCCAATCGCTCACCGTGTCCCCGCGCCCATGCGGGCCAGCCGCCCCGCCGGCTCTGTGCGCCAGCCATCATCGCAAGCGCCTGGACCCACGTGGCGCGCCTGGGCCCGTCGGCACGTGGACTCCCGCACGCGCTATAGAGCAACGGGTGAGCCCTCCGCCCCCGCGGAGTCAGCACCTCCCGGTGTCTGCTCGAGGCGACCATGCACTGCTCGCGCTGCCTGTCGGACCACTCCGTGGATTCGCCGTGCACGCCCGTCCCCCGGGCACGCCACGGCACCTCACTGCTCGGCGAATCCCATCCGCACGGTGGCGAATCCTCCGAACAGGCACCTCCCGGGTCCTGGGACGTGTGGATTCGCCATCCCGAGGGCGTGAGCGTCCACGGCATGGAGCTGGGCAAGGGCGGCCTCTTCCTGAGTTGCGCGGAGCCCTTCCCTGCCCTCTTCACCCGGTTGGAGCTGACGCTGCGGCTGGCCGGCGAGGAGTTCGCCTGCGAGGGCGAGGTGGTGCGGCACGTCGACTCCGCGCACGCCCGCACGTGGGGCGTCTCAGCGGGCATCGGCGTGCAACTCCTGCCTCCCTCGCCCCAACTGCGCGACTTCCTCTCCCGTGCACGCCACTCGCGTCACGAGGACGGCCTCGTCCCCGAGCTGCTCACTTCACGGTGAAGGCCCGCGACGCGCCGTAGTACGGCCGCACGCGGCCATCCCAGCCGGACTTCCACTCGCCCTCATGAAGGATGCGATAGGTGCCCGGTGATGCATCCCGAGGGATGTGCCACTCCACGATGACGTGCGAGCACCCCAGCGTGGGCAGGCAGTTCTCCCGCTCCCACCGGTAGCGCGTCTCCCAATCGCTGTCATCCGCCACGTCCACCCACGCGCCGATGGAGCCCTTGCGCTGCACTCGCAGGTACGTGTCCTCCAGGCGCAGGTCATTCTTCGGATGCGCGCCCCAGAACGTGACGCGCACCGTGTCGCCACGTGAGTAGGCCGCGCGCGCGTCCTTGAGCACCTCGCCGAACTCCACCCAGAGCAGCTTGTCATCGAACACCACGCCGGGCTGGAGGCTCGTCTGCGCGTGGCGCAGGTCCGGAGGCGTCGGGCCGGGCGGCACCGGCTGGCCATCCCTCAACGCGACGGCGAGCGCATCAAAGCCCTGCTGGAGCGCGGCGAGCGTCCAGGGCCCGAAGTGCGTGGACGCGCCTTCATAGGCCTGGCGGGCGTACTCCTCGCGCGTGGCGACATAGCCCGCGTAGTCGTTGGCGAGCCCCGCGATGACGACCTCCGTGACACCCATGGGCGCCAGCCGCTCCAGCACCGTCTGGCGAAGGCGACGCCCGGCCATCGTCGTCACCTCGAACGGCACGGCCACCAGCGCGAGCGAGCCCACGGTGACGAGCTGGAGGGGCAGCACGTTGGGCGTCCACGGATACGGCAGCATGCTGCCCATCTCCAGGACGATGGGCTTCTCTCCCTGACACGGCGTGGTGGTGAGCGCGCAGGTGAACTGGCTCCAGAGGTCATGGATGACGGAGCACGTCGCTCCCTCCACGCCAAAGCCGGGCCCGTCCTCCGCGCCCGCGAGCATCGACACGCCAATGGCGGCGGGACACGTGCGGCGCGGCCGGCCATCCGTGTACGCGGGCGCCACATCCACCGCGTCCAGCTTCACGAAGGTGTGTCGGAAGTCCACGCCTCCGGTGAGCGGCGTGGTGGCCTGCCCCCACAGGCGCGCGGCGGCGGCGTACTGGCGACGGGCGGACAGCTCGGTGGACTCGAAGTCGTCGGCGCCGCCGCCATTCGTCCCGCCGAGGATGTTGGGCGTGACGTCCCCCTCGTTGGACTGGGCGAACGCGGCGACGAACGTGTCCCCCGCGTCATGCGCCCGCTCGAAGAGGTACGAAGCGAGGCCCTTGTTGTCGCCGCTGATGAGGTGGTTGTCATTGCCCATGGACGTGGCATGGACGGCGAACCAGTTGATGAGCCCCACGTCGCGCCCATCCTTCCGCGTCAGCCGCAACAGCGTCATCCGCGTGTCCACGTCGTGGGTGTAGCGGGCGCGCTCGGCGGCGGGGTTGAGGCGGTAGGCCTCTGGCGAGCGATTGCGGCTGGCTCCGAGCAGCTCTCCGGCGGACAGGCGCAGCGAGCCTTCCCCCAGTCGCGCGTGCGCGCGGGCGATGGAGGTGACGATGCCGGAGACGATGGCGTCGAAGCTCTGCGGCACGAAGCCGAAGGTGCTCAGGTTGTAGAGGGTGTGGTGCGAGAAGCCGCCCGGCCCCGAGTGCGTGTGCGTGGCGCTGATGAGGACGTTCTCCTCGGAGTACACGGCGCCGAAGCGGGCGCGCAGCTTCTCCACCACCTGCGTCTTCACCGCCTGGAACACCATGCCCAGGTCCGCGCTGACGAAGGCGACGCGCCGCCCGTTGCACGGCGAGACGATGACGAAGGCGCGCGAGCGCAGGCGCTGGTGGATGCCCGCCGTCTGCTGCGAGAGCTGGCCGTAGCCCATCATCCCCACCTCGGCGGCGGGGCCGGTGATGTCCCCCATGCCCGCGCCGATGAGGAAGCGCGCGTTGCCCGCACAGGCCTCTCCGGCCGTACCCCGCACCGGCGTCGAGGCCCCCCGCGCCCCCGTCCCCAGGACGAAGCACAGCGCCACGATGAACCGGAACCAATGTGCGCGCATGCCTTCCTCCAAGGCGCGGGGGGAGCGCCGCTTCAGGGTGAGCCCCTCATAAAGACGCGCCCCTCCCCTCGCACCTACATGTTCACAATCAGCACCCTGAGTGCGCCCTCCCTGGGACATCACGAACCCCCATCCGGAGCCCGGTGTACGCGGCCGCCGCCCGCTCGGGACCCCCAACTCCTGACGCGATGGGCTGTCTCCCTGCAGCGCGAACCCGGACAGGGCCCGCATCCAACCCACTGAGTTCGCAGTGGTTTTCGAGCCAACGCCCACGCCAGACCCCAGGACTCACGCCTGGAATCATCCGTGTTCACAGCAAATCAATTACACCCAACATTCCAGTCAGGGATTCCCACGATATGTCGATTTACACTTTACTGTCAGTGAACCCGGGTATATCCCCTGACTCCGCAAACAGAGCCCCTCCATCAGCCTTCAGGAGCAAGCCCATGAAGCGACTGTCGTATCTGGTTGTCCTTGCGTGCGCGGTGCTTTCCACGACGGCGTCGGCGCAACTGTCCACGCGCTGCTTCACGGATGATCAACTCACCACCTACGCGCTGTCGCAGGGTCGCAACAACTGGGCTCACAACTGCGGCTACATCACCGCGGCGAAGCGCGACTTCCTGAACTCCGAAGGCGAGTACCAGGTGTTCTCCGGCGGCTGTTACTCCTTCGCCACCACGGGGCCCTCCGCGAGCTGCACCTTCTTCATCCCCGCGGACGTCAACGCGGCCTGCATCCCCGGCCTCGTGAAGCTCGGCACCTGCGTGACGGGCTGCTACACGGCGAAGGAGAAGGTGTCCTTCGGGGGTGAGTACTGGCCCATCTCGGACGCCTATGCCGCGGGCGTGCGCACGGTGACGGCGCTCACCAAGGACGCGTCGCTCGTCGCGCCGACGACGGGAGAGCAGACCATCCGCGCCTTCGTGGCGGGAGACACCGTGGAGGACGTGTTCGCGATTGAGACGGTGGACGGCCGCCGCGTCGAGGTGACGTCCGAGCACCCCATGGTCACCGCCACTGGTGAGATGGTGAAGGCCAAGACGCTCCAGAAGGGCGACCTGCTGCTCGGCACCACGGGCGAGAAGGTGGAGATTCGCGACGTCACCGTGTTCCGGTACGAGGGGAAGACCTGGAACGTGCAGCCCGTCAGCCACGAGAAGATTGAGAACGTGCTCGACGTGGAGGGCCTGTTGACGGGCTCGGTGCGCTTCCAGAACGAGTGGGCGGACGACCACTACCGCCTGTCGCTGCGCGACGAAGCCAGCGTCGACGGCCTCTGACGCGGTCCCCGTTCGAAGCCGACGCGAGAGCCCCACGGGGGACATGGGCTCTCGCGTCGTCCCATCGCGCTCGTCACTTCACGACAAGGACGCCATGCGAAGCATCCCAGGATGGCTTGCGGACAAGGTGGCACGCGGTCTTTCGGTGGTGACACTCGCATGGGGAGCCCTCGCGCTCACGGGGTGTGGCCCGACGGAGGACCCCTCTCTTGAAACGGAGGCCCTCGTCGGCACCCAGGCGAGCTCCTTCGACTTCGAGCCGCTGATGCCCGAGGGCGACCTCGCGCTCAACGTGACGCGCTACGAATACGATTTCGCGACGCAGACAGGCGCGGCGAAGTCCACGCTGCTCTTGAACGTCTATCCCCCCGGCGGCGACTGCGTCGTGGTGAAGGCGCCCGAGGGCCTCACCGACGTCCGCTGGAATGGGAACACCCCGCAGCGGACCGAGTCCGTCGAGGATGGCATCCGCGTCTGCGGGACTGGAATCTTCGCGGGCCAGGTGAAGCTGGAGGCGCGCTTCACCGTGCCCCTCCAGACGTACGACTTCACGCAGGTCGGCTTCTCCCGTCGCCAGGACAAGGCGGGCAACACGTTCTCCTACCTGCTCAACTGGGTGGAGGCCTGTGACAGGTTCGGCCCCTGCGACGACCGCACGGACCTGCTCGCGCAATACGTCTTCACCGTGAAGCATGCGCTGGGTGAGCGCGTGTTGTGCCCGGGCCAGCGCACGCGGCCGGACGACACCACGACGAAGTGCACGCTGACGGGGCTCACCAAGGCGCCCACGTACTCGTCCTTCGCCGTGGCCTCCAACCCCGCCTGGGTCTCCAAGACGCTCACGGAGGTGTCGAACAAGTTCAAGCTGGTGTTCTACGAGGTGCCCGGCGGCAAGCTGGCGTCCTCGCTCAACGGCGGGGACGTGACGGCGTACCTGCACTGGATTATCGGCGAGCTGGGGCCGCTGCCCTATGGCACGGAGCTGCGCGTGGCGGGCGCGCCCACGGATTGGCTCGGCGTGGAGCACCCCGCCAACCTCATCCTCCGCGAGGATCTGCCGGACCTGCGGCGCGACTACGCGAACATGACGATGCACACGCTGATGCACGAGGTCGTGCACCAGTGGGCGGGCAATCGCACCACGCTGTCGCGGCCGTTCGACTTCGTGTGGAAGGAAGCCATCGCCGAATACCTCACGTACCTGTACGAGCTGAGCGCGCGCCCCTCGGGCGAGGCGGAGCAGACGCGCGCGTACTGGGACAGGCTGGCGCGCACCGCCGCGTACTACCCGCAGCCCCAGGACGACCCGCCGCCCGTCTTCCTCTCGCTCGCGTCGGACGTCTACGGCACCGGGCCCATGATTCTGTTCCTCCAGTTGGAGCCGCTGCTCGGCGAGGACGTCGTGCTCCGAGGCATCAAGAGCTTCCTGTCGCAGCCTGGAGACAGGAGCGTGGAGGACCTGCGCGTCGCGCTGGAGCAGGCGTCTGGAAAGAACCTGCGCCCGTACTTCGACGCCTGGGTCCACGGCGAGGGGGACCCGGACTGGCCCTACTTCGAGGTGAGCACCGAGGAGGACGACGGCGAGGTCACCGTCACCGCCCTCCAGCGCTCCGTCTCTGGAACGCACTACCCCGTCTCCGTGGACGTGCTGCTCGAGGGCGCCACGCAGCGCAGGCTCGTCACGCTCGACTACGGCCTGGAGCCCGAGTCCGACACGTCGCAGGTGACGGTGCCCTTCCCCGAGCCCGTGCTCCAGGTGACGGTGGACCCGGAGAACCGCGTCGTCAACCGCAGGTTCCTCGGCCTCTCCGATGAGCCGCCTCCGCCGCGCTGGCTGTTCTGAACCTCTCATCGAATCGCGTCGTCATCGACAAGGAGCGCAAGCCCCATGAACGGACATCCTCCCGAGAGCGCCAAGCCAAAGCCTCCCAGACGCTGGCGGATGATGGGACCCGGGCTGGCGCTGCTCGTCCTCGGAGGCACCGGCCTCTACGGACTCCTCTCCAGGACCACCGCCGCGCCCTCCGCCACCACACCCTCAGGCACCCCGACGCCCCAGGCGCACGCACCCGCGCCGCGGCCCGCCGCATTGGCGACGAAGCGAGTCGAGGCTCCCGTCGCCGCGCCAGCAGGCACCGCGCCCACCAAGGACGAGGCGCGCGTCGCGAAGGAGCAACGCGAGGCCGCGCGTCAGTCCGCTCGCGAGTACCGGGCCGGGCGCTTCAACGCATTCTTCCGCAAGGAGGTCTTCGTGGAGGAGCTGACGCGCGAAGGTGGCGCGCGCATCGTCGCACTGAGGAACGAGCTGGCGGACCCCACCGCGCTCCAGCAGCTTCCACCCGGCGCCCAGTTCCTGGAGACCAAGCCCGAGCCGGTGCTGGAGCGCATGGCGATGATTGACCTGCTCTTCGAGCTGGCACCCCAGGAGCCCACCGCTCGCGAGGCGATGACGTCGCTGGCGCTGACGCCCATCGACAGCACGTTGCCGGACTCGGTGAAGAAGGGGCTCGTCGGAGAGAAGTACGACCTGCTGTTCCGGCTCGCACAGGTGGACCGGCAGCTCGCCGTCGACACGTATTCGAAGCTGGAGAACCCCCGGCTCAAGGACCTGCTGCGAGAGGCGCTGTTCGCCGGCCTGGCGGAGTCGGGGGCCAATCCCGACGAAGTCCGGCGGATGACAGCTCACCTCTAGTGCGCAGCCGTGATGGGCCCAGGAGCACCCTGTCTGCCGTGGGCGGACGGGGCCTCGTGCGCCCCGCAGTGCCAGCGAGGAGGGTTCGCCCGTCCATCGGACGCACCCGCGCTGGAGCCGTGAAGCAACACCCACCAGAAGACAGGAGCGCGTCGTGACTCGGACTTGGAAACAGGGATTGATTGGAGCGTGCTGTGCCGTATTGAGCGTCGCGTGCGGCGACGTCCCGGCGGACCCGGCCGAGGCTCGGGACAGCACCCGGCAGGCGCGACAGGACGCCCTCGCCGCGCTGGGCCGCGTGGAAGTGGTCGACGTGGGGAAGGACGGCACCCCCCGCTTCATCCGGGGGCGGCTGGGCACGGCGGATACCGCGCTCGTCTCGCTCAGGGCCGGTGACGCGCTCGCTCCCGCGCTGCGCGCCATCGCCCCGGTGTTCGGGCTGCGCGCGGAGGAGCTGACGGTGCGCTCCAGCCGCGTGGATGACCTGGGCTTCACGCACATCCGCTACGACCAGACGCGCCAGGGCACCCGCGTCATCGGTGGTGAGCTGGTGCTGCACGTCAACACTGCGGGCCTGGTGTACGCGGCCAATGGCTCGGCCCGAGGCGCTGGCGAGCCCGCGATGCTCGCGCGGCTTCCCATCGACGACGTGAAGCGCGCGGCGCTGGAGGGACTCGACACGCTCGTCGTCGAGGGCGAGCCCCGCTTCGTCTACTTCCTGGGCGCCGAGGGCACGCTGGCCTCCGCCTGGGAGGTGACGCGCGCGGGCACTCGCGAGGACGCGCCCGCCAGGGACCGCGTCTACGTGGACGCGGCGTCGGGCCGGGTGCTCGACGTGCAGCCGCTCATCCACTCCGCCATGAATCGTCGCATCCACTCGGCCAACAACCAGTGGACCACGCCCGGCACCCTGCGCCGCATCGAGCTCGGCGGGGCCACGGGCGACAACCACGTCGACGTGAACTACGACCACGTCGGCACCACGTACGCCTGCTACGAGACGATTTTCGGTCGCGACTCGTTCGATGACCGGGGCGCCACCATCACCAGCACCGTGCACTACGGCTCCGCGTACGTGAATGCGTACTGGGACGGCATCCAAATCGTGTTCGGTGACGGCGACGGGGTGAACTCGGGCCAGCTCGGCCTGGATTTGGACGTGGTGTCGCACGAAATCACCCACGCCGTGACGCAGTACGAGTCGGGGCTCGTGTACCGCAACGAGTCCGGCGCGCTCAACGAGAGCCTGTCGGACATCGCCGCCGCCATCTGCGAGAGCTGGACTCGCGGCGGCGCCATCGACGCGGACGTCTGGAAGATTGGCGAGGACATCTGGACGCCGAACATCGGCGGGGATGCGCTGCGCTACATGGACAGCCCCACGCGAGACGGCTCGTCCAGGGACTACTACCCCGAGCGCTACACGGGCACCGCGGACAACGGCGGCGTGCACTGGAACTCGGGCATCCAGAACCTGGTCTTCAAGCTGCTCGTGACGGGCGGCACGCACCCGCGCGGCAAGTCACCCGTCAACGTGACGGGCGTCGGCATGAACCGCGCGGCGCAGACCTTCTACTTCGCCGCGACGAACTACTACACGTCGACCACGACGATGTCCCAGGCCAAGGCCTACACCATCCAGGCCGCGGCGGACCGCTACGACGCCTCCGTCGTCAACGCGGTGCGAGACGCCTGGAGCGCCGCGGGCGTGCCGTAGGCCACGCCAGCGCAATCCACACCCCAAACACCTCAAGGAGAACCCATGAAGAATGTCTTCATCGCTGTCGCTGTCTTGTCTGTCTGTCTCTCGAGCACCGCCCTGGCGCAGTTGTCCACGCGCTGCTTCCAGGATGACCAGCTCACCACGATTGAGCTCGCCCGGGGCCGCAACGCCTGGGCCCGCAAGTGCGGCCTCATCACCGCCACGCGCGAGGCGTACCTCAACACGGAGAACGAGTACCAGGTCTTCACCAACGGCTGCTTCGCGTACCCGGCCGTGCCCGCGGGTTCGACCTGCTCGTTCTTCGTCCCGGCCGAGGAGTCGGCCACGTGCATCTCCGGCCTGAACAAGCTGGGCACCTGCGTCGCCGGCTGCACCACGCCCAGCCAGAAGGTCGCCTTCGGTGGGCGGATGCTGCCCGTGCCGGAGGCGTATGCGTCCGGCCTCACCACCGTGACGTCCCTGAGCCCTGACTCGGAGCCGGGCTTCCTGCGCTACGGCGAGCAGACCATCCGCAGCTACGTCGCGGGTGACACGCAGGAGGACATCTTCACCCTGGAGACCCAGGAGGGTCGCCGCCTGGAAGTGACGGCGGAGCACCCGATGGTCCTCGAGGACGGCACCATGGTGAAGGCCCGCACACTGAAGGCCGGTGACACGCTGCTGGGCGCCGACGGCGTGAAGCTGCACCTCAACCGCGTCACCGTCTTCAACTTCAAGGGCCAGGTCTGGAACGTCCGGCCGGAGAGCAAGGTGAAGCTGGAGAACGTGATGAACGCGGAGGGCTTCCTCACCGGCTCCGTGCGCTTCCAGAACGAGTGGGCCCAGGACGACTACCGCCTGTCCCTGCGTGACGACGTGGACGTCGGCGGCCTGTAGTCCCGCGCGCTGAAACCTCCAGGTCGGGACTCCGGCGACGTACGAGCCGGAGTCCCGACCGCTCCCTCAGGGAGTGAGCTGTGGAATGGGGCACTCGGCGGGGCTCAGGCACGGGGCCGCGAAGCCGCAGTCCTGGCTGCAGAGGAAGCGGTTCTCGATGCCGGTGCAGAGGCCGTCCCCACAGAAACCGCAGTCATGCAGACAGCTGCTCCACGTCTCCGAGCCCGTGCAGAAGTTGTCCCCGCAGTAGCCGCAGTCCGTGGCGCAGGAGAACACGTCCTCTCCACCCGTGCAGGCACCGTCTCCACACGCGGAGCCACAGTCACCGGGACACGTGGCGGTGGACTCGCCCGGCCCACACGTCCCGTCGCCGCAGGGGTTGGGACAGCCACAGTCCACGGAGCAGGTATACGCCGTCTCGCCATTGCACCAGCCGTCCCCGCAGTAGCAGTCGGACGGACAGCTCCCCTCGCTCTCGCCGAAATCACAGGAGCCGTTTCCGCACCAGGTGGGTGAGCCGCAGTCCCACGAGCAGCTCCACGAGTCCTCACCCGCGGCGCAGTAGCCATCACCGCAGTAGCTCTCACACTCGTAATAGGGACACTGGGGCCGCAGCGGGTCCACCACCTCGCCCGCCCGGAGATACTGCAGCGGGCACTGGCAGGCGGGGAGCGGCTGGGAGGACTCGCCGAGCGCTTCACTCGAGCCCTCTGGAGCCACGACTCCGCAAGCCATCCAGGTCACGCAGGCCCACAGGACCACGGTGAGGCGGCCGGTCTCCGCCGCGCTCACGTGGGGCCCGCCGCGTCACGCGGGAGCCAGGCGGGCCACGCGGGCACGGAGTCCTCCAGGTATGCCAGCAGGGAGCCGCGCGGCGGAGCCACGGTGCTCGCCATACACGTTCCGAGGTTGACGAGCCCCGTCACACAGGGCGCGCTGGGCGAGACGGGCACGAAGTACAGACAGTTGTTCGTGGAGCACGGGTACCGGAAACAGCCGTTGGCGAAGACCTGGTACTCGCTGTCCGCGTTGAGGATGGCCTCCTTCGCGGCGGAGATGTAGCCACACTTGCGCGCCCACGCGTTGCGTCCCTGGACCTGTTGCGGCGTGAGGTTGTCGTCACCGCCGCACCGGCCGCTGAGCTGCGCCTGGGAGGGGCTCGCGAAGCCCACGATGACCAGACCGACGATGAGCCAGAGCTGCTTCATGCCAACCTCCACGATGGATGCGGACTGAGAAGGACCACGTTGCTCCCGGGTACGCACCTAGGGCTCACGGCGAACCGTGGAGCCCAGGAGGACCTCCACGGTGTCCGGCGTCGTCCACGCCAGGTCGGGGAAGCCATCCGCGTCCAGGTCCTCGGCGACCAGGGACGTGGGCGCCACGCTGGACGCCACTCGCACCGGCGCGCCGAGCTGTCCGTCCGCCGTGCCGAGCAGCAGGTAGACACCGCCGGACATCCCCGCGTGGGCGATGTCGCTGCGCCCGTCCTGGTTGAAGTCGGCCACCACCACCTCTCCCGGCTCGTTGGCGAGGATGGGCGCGATGGAGGTGAAGCCGCCCCGGCCGTCACCGAGGTGCACGGAGAGGTAGCCGCTGTCCGACAGGCCATGGGTGATGACGAGGTCCAGCTTGCCGTCGCCATTCACGTCCACGGGGGCGAGGCGGAAGGGCTCGTCGTCCGCGGACCCGCTGAGCTTCAGCGGAGGAGCGGCGGTGAGCTTCTCGTCCTTGCGCGCGAGCAGGATGTCCACGGTGAAGCTGTTGGTGTTGAGGACGAGGACATCCGGCAGCGCGTCGTCGTTCACGTCGGCGACCGTCAAATCCCGAGGCAGTCCGGTGACGGAGTGAGGCACCGCCTCGCCGAACGAGCCATCGCCCCGGCCCTTGAGCGAGGTGATGTTCCAGAAGCCCGCCGAGCCCGCGTTCTTCGTTATCGCGTCGAGGTGTCCGTCTCCGTCGAGGTCCGCCACCCGCACCTGCTGCGAGTGATTGCCCAGCGAGTAGGGGATGCCCTCCTGGAACGTGCCACCCGCTCCGCCCAGGCGCACCGTGAGGGCGTTGGAGAAGTGGCCGACGATGAGCAGGTCCTGGCGTCCGTCGCCATTCACGTCGCTGACGGCCACGTCCATGGGCGTGGTCCCCGCGGCCAGGCACCGGGCCGCCGCGAAGCGCCCTCCTCCTTCGCCCTGGAGGATGCAGACCTGCTCCTCCTGCGAGGCGACGAGGACCAGGTCCTTCCTCCCATCATCGTCCACGTCGGCGATGTGCAGCCCTCGCGCCTTGGACCCCCCCGCCTGGAGCGTCGCCCGCGTCTCGGAGAAGCCGAGCCACTCGACCTCCACGTCCGAGAAGGCCCGAGGGGAGATGGAGGAAGACGTGCATGCCAGCCCGGCGCAGCAGCCCAGCACGAGGGGGTGGAGACGGCGGCTCATGGTGCTTCCTGTCGCTGGAGGGTAGGAACCGCGAACGGGTCCCCCAGCAGGGATGCGGAGCAGGAGGAGTCTCCGGGTTGGCAGTCCACGGTGAGCCCACCGGGACACCCACAGTCCACGGGGCAGGTGTTCACCGTCTCCGCGGTGCAGACGCCATCACCACACCAGCAGTCGCTCGGACACGTCGCCTCGTTCTCCGCGCCCACCTGACAGAAGCCGTCCCCGCACCCCAGATGGCATGAGCCCATGCAGGAGTCGGCCAGCGAGGAGACCCGGGCGACGGGACACGTGCGGACCGCCTGGACTGCCTGGGCCTGGGTATCGAGCCCCGTGGACGGTGGCGCTTCTTCCCGGGCGCCACAGGCCGCCAGCAACGTCAGCGCGAACCCCACCAGCCACCGCCAGGACTCCGGACGCGAGGCCGTTCGAGACTCGCACACTCCGGGTATGAGATGACGAAAGCGGCGTCGACTCAGCATGTCAGCCCCACGATAAGGGATTTCGCTATATTCTCGGAGCCCTGGCGTTCCCAGTCATTCAATGACAAGCGTGGGTTGGGACACATCCCCCTGTCAAGGAAGCGTCCCCGGGAGACACGATGCGCCGCAAGCGACTTCACGTCGTCGGGTTGGCAGCGTTCCTCCTCCTCCTGGGGCTGGGCGCGGTGTGGTGGAGGCAAGCGGGGGAAGCATCTTCCGCCCCGGTGGGAAACGCGGCGTCATCCGTGCGGGCAACGGAGCCTCCACCGCCCTCCGAGGCCCCGCGTGACGCGGTCGGAGGACGGGCGTGGGTGCCGGGCTCGCTCCACCGTCACGCGTTGAGCCTGGGGCTGACAGTGTCCTTTGGCCAACAGAACGCGCCCGCCGCGTCCACCGGCTCCGGCATGCGCTTCGCCGTCCAGGGTGAGTGGGACGTCGGCATCGTCTCCGTCGAGGGCGACACGGTGCTCGTCCGCTTCCATCTGCGGCCCACGAGCTTCGAGCTGCAGGTGGAGGGACAAGGGGCGCTCGCGCCCGAGCAGCGCCAGGCGATGGTGGCGGCGTTGTCGCTGCCCTTCTTCGCGACGTGGGACAGGACGGGCGCGGTGTCGCTGACGCACTTCGAGCAGGGCGTGGACGAGCTGGCGCGAGGGCTGCTGCGCTCCGTCGTGGCGTCGTCCCAGTTCGTGGTGAACGGCATGCCCGGGACGTCGTGGAGCACCGAGGAGCAGGACACCTCCGGCCAGTACCTCGCGGCGTACCAGCGCCAGGGCTCCAGCCGCTTCGAGAAGCGCAAGCGCGCCTATACCGCCGTGGCGACGCCTCAAGGGCTCCAGCCGTTGGGCACATCCCCGCGCATGAGCGTCAGCGGCGGCTCCACCTTCGAGCTGGGCGAGGGCGCGTGGCTGCAAACGCTCCAGACGCGTGAGCAGCTCACGGTGGACTCGGGCGAGGGCCTGCCCACGGTGACGAACACGACGGAGCTGACGTTGCGGCTGCTGGAGCGTCGACAAGACGCCTCGCTGCGGAGCGCCTTCGCCGCGCGCTCGGGACTGCTGACCACCGCGGCGCTGGCCTCGTTCCAGGGACAGGCGACGGACCCGCTCGCGCACCATCGCCAGGTGCTTGGCTCGCGGACGTTCGAGGACATCCTCGCGGACCTGCGCGCACTGCCCACGGATGAGAAGGCCCGGGACGACGCGAGGACGCGGGCCCTGGAGCAGCTGCGCGCCCTGTTCCTGCTCCGCCCCGAGGAGGCCGCGCGCATCCCCGCGCTGCTGCGCGAGAAGGGCCTGTCCCCGCTCGCCGCCAGCGCGATGCTGGGCGCGCTCTCCGCGGCCAGTACGCCGGAGTCCTTGCGCGCGCTGGCGTCGGCCACCGTCGACACCGCGCTGACGACGGACGTGCGCATGGACGCGGTCTCCGCGCTGGGCATGGCGGACAACCCCCTTCGCGAGGGCGTGGACACGCTGCGACAACTGTCCCGAAGCGAGGACCCACGCCTGCGAGGCACCGCGACGCTGGCGATGGGCAACGCGGCCATGCAGTTGAACGACACCGACGGGCGCGGCTCCGAGGCGCTGGTGCAGGAGCTGAAGAACGACTACCGCGCCGCGCGAGACGCGGACCAGCGAGCCCTGCTCCTGCGCTCGCTGGGCAACACCCGTGCGCCGGGCGCGCTCGAGTCCATCATGGACGCGCTGCGCTCCGACTCCGTGAAGGTGCGCGAGGCGGCCATGGTGGCGCTGCGCGGGATTCCCGGCCCGGAGGCGGACCGCCTGCTGGTGGAGCGACTGGCGAACGATTCCGCCTCCGAGGTGCGCCGGGCCGTCGTCTTCGCCTGCGGCTTCCGTCCCCTGGAGCCGCTGCTCCTGCCCATGCTCGGACAGGCGCTGCGCGAGGACGTGTCCGACGGCGTGCGCTCCGACATCGTCCAACTGCTCGGCCAGCACCGGGGCAACACGCCCGGCGCCCTGGCCCTGCTGCGCTGGGCAAGCCAGCACGAGCGCCATCCCGACATCCGACGCATGGCCACCACCTACGTGGAAACCCCCACCACGCCTGTCACTTCTCAGTCAGCACCAACGCCCATGCACTGACGTTGACGCGGCGGACCGTGAGAAGTCAGACATACCGACGGCCCCCGTGACGTGTTTTCACGATTCAAACACATCCACGGACTTCACCCGGAGTAAATAGACAGCCTTCCACCTACCCCCCGGGAGGCCCACATGAACAGGGCACTGTCGCGCGTCGTCGCGACGCTGCTGGCCGTGGTTCCAGGACTCGTCGCCGCGCAGAGCTACGTCGACCCGAGTCCCTACGTCGTCCAGCCCTCGAAGTATCCGTTCGCCGTCTACGCCCCGGGCACACCGCTCAACAACACGGTGGCGTGGGAGTCCCAGGTGGCGCCGTTCGTCCCGGGCGCCAGCTACACGACGAACCAGGAGTACTCCATCCTCCAGGACGAGGCGAACCGGACGGGCGGCCAGCTCCAGTTCGACCTGTCCGACTACACCCACAACATCGACATCCAGCAGGCGGTCATCCCGGAGGCGTTCCAGCACCAGGTCCCTCCGGCGACGGAAATCATGCCGTGGACCAACCCGGCGCAGACGTTCAACAAGTCCTACGTGCGCACGGAGAAGTTCGGCAACAGCCTCTTCGGCGCGGGCTACCACCTCAACGCGGTGCTCACGGCCGAGACGGCGACCGTCAACGCGGACAAGAAGGTCGTCGCGGTGGCGGAGGGCAAGCTGTTCGCCGCCGTGTTCTCCTCGGAGCATGACCTGGTGCGCGGGCGCGCGCAGGTGGTGGGGCAGAACGGCGGCGACAACAGCGGCACGGCGGCGCTCTACGTGCTGGGCCAGGAGGTCTGGTCCACCAGCCTCTACGCCACGTACTCACCGCCTCCCATCAACTGGAGCCGGACGTTCTTCAACGCCTCCAAGACGTTCATGGTGGGCCCGGTGCCCATCACCGTGAAGGCGTCGCTCTCCGGCGGCGTGAAACTGGCGGTGCAGGGACTCGTCGGCCCCACGGTGGCGCGGCTGTCGGCGATTCCGGGCGGCTGGTCCAACGTCGCCGCGTCCGCGTCCGTGGACGTCATCATCGTCGCCTTCGGCGTGGAGGGCAGTCTGGCCCTCATCAACGCCACCCTGCCCGCCTCGGGCGAGGTCTTCTGGCCCGTCTGCTCGCTCGACTGGAAGCTGAAGACGGACCTGGACCTGAACACGCTCTCCGGAACCCTGAAGGCCTTTGCTCGCGTCCGCCTCCTCTTCTTCAAGAAGACCTGGTGGGTGACCATCGCCCAGTGGGGTGGAATCACGCACCAACGGACCCTGCTGGGAATCGAGGGCTCACAGCCGCTGGGCATCTGTAGCTGACGCGCCTCTTCGAGCCACACCCCTCGCGGGCGATACGCGCGCGCGAGGGGACTCCCTCACCGTCAGGGCTCAGAGGCCGTGACGGGCGACGGAGTCCAGCGGAGACGCGGCGTGCAGGGCCACGCGGAAGGTGGTGCCCACGCCCACGGCCGACTCCACGGAGATGTGGCCACCCAGCGCGGAGACGATGGTGTCGCAGATGGACAGCCCCAGGCCCGTGCCCAGGCCCGCGGACTTGGTGGTGAAGAACGGGTCGAAGATGCGACGCAGGTGCTCCGGGGGGATGCCGCCGCCCGTGTCTCGCACCTCCACCAGGACGCGCTCGCCGTCGTCCGGCCGCGTGGTGATGCGAATCTCGTTCGTCTCCGACTGGCCTTCCTCAATCGCGTGCGCGGCGTTGATGACCAGGTTGAGGAACACCTGGAACAGCTTGCCCTCGTTGCCGCGCACCAGCGGCACCACGCCGTAGGTCTTTATCAGCCGCGCGCGGGGACGCACCTCGCTGGCCGCCATCTGCGCCACCGAGTCCAGCACCCGGTGCACGTCCACCGGCTCCTCGCGGTTGTCCTCCACGCGGGAGAAGACGCGGAGCTGGCGGACAATCTGCCGCATCCGCTCGGCGCCCTCGCGCGCGTCGTCCAGCACCTGGCGGCACTCCACCAGGTCATCGGGAGTCAGCGGACGCGCGCGCGGGCCCACCGTGGCGTGCAGGAAGTCCAGGTTGGAGAGCACGTAGGCCAGCGGGTTGTTCAGCTCGTGCGCGATTCCGGCGGCGAGCAGGCCCATGGAGGCCATGCGGTCGGCGAGGATGAGCTGCGCCTGGGAGCGCTTCCGCTCGGTGAAGTCGCGCGCCATCGTCACCCACGCGGGCGTTCCATCGAAGACGACCGCGAGCGTCACCAGGTCCGCCACCACCGTCTCGCCATCGCGGCGCACCAGCGGCACCTCCACCGCGCGCGACGACCGCTTCCCCTCCAGCGCCTGGCCTAGATAGAGCTGGGCCGCGCCGCGGTCCTCCTCGCGCACCAGCTCCAGCACGTGCGTGCCCACCAGCTCCGCCGCGTCCCGGTAGCCCAGGTACTGCACCAGCGCCGGGTTCACCGACAGCAGCACGCCGTCCCCCACGTGCACCATGACGGGGTCCGGGAAGGCCTCAATCAGGAGGTGGACGCCGGCCTCGGTGCGCCGCAGCGTCGTCTCCGTGCGCACGCGCAGCGCCTTGTCCGTGCGCTGCTCCAGCGCGAGCGACAGCGTGCCCGCGGCGCCCGACAGGAGGTTGACCTCGATGGGCCCCCAGGGCCGCGCCTCGCGACAGTTGTCGAAGCCGATGACGCCGAAGAGCTGCCCGTGCACATGCAGCGGCAGGAGCAGCACCGAGCGCACGCCCTGCGCTTCCAGCATCGGCGCCAGCACGGGCGTGAAGCTCGTGGGAAAGCCCTGCACCGGCTCGCCGTGCATCAGCGCGGAGGCCTGCTCGGGGAGGAGCGCCTCCAGCAGCGGCAGGCCGTGCATGTTCGGGTCCTCCAGGTTGGGAGGAATCCCCGGCATGCACCACTCCGCGCGCTGCGAGGCGAGCGGCTCGCCTTGCGGACCGCGGTGCATCTCGAAGACGTAGACGCGGCTGGCATTGGACACGCGGCCCAGCGGCTCCACCACGGAGGCATACAGGTCCACGGGGAGCTGGTGCGGCATCATCCGCCGCTGCACCTCCACCATCGTCTCCAGGTAGCGCTCGCGCGTGGCGACGGCCTCCTCGGCCCGACGGCGCGAGTCGATATCCAGCAGCGTGCCCACGACTTCACCGGGCTGACCGGGCACGCCTCGCGCGGCAAGCACCACCCAGCGCGCGTCGTCGCCCACGGACAGGCGCAGCTCCTGGCGCGCGTCGGGCAGGCGTTGCGCGGACACCGACTCCAGCAGCGCCCGCGCGGCATCGCGGTCCGGCGGGTGCACGGCCTCCACCAGCGGGTGGCCCTGCGACACCGCCCTGAGCGTCCCCGTCAGCTTCTCCCAGCCGGGGCCCAGGTAGGTGACGCGGCCTTCGGCGTCGAGCTGGAAGACGACTTCACTGAGCAGTCCCTCCAGCACCTGGAGACGCCGCGCCATCGCGGCTCCGCTGTCCGCGGAGGACGAGGATGCGCGGGGGGAATGGCCACCCTCGGTCGCCTCGGGAACCGGTCCTGGAGCCTCGACACGCCCCACGTCCCGCCGCTCGTCTGCCACTTCGGCCTCCTGCGCCCTCGGCGGGGGTCCAGCGCCCAGGCAGCGCACATGGCTGCCAGAAGCCTGACCAACACCCTGTGCCCCTCCCGGTGGCGACGTCTGCTCCCAGCATAGAGCCGGCGAATGTCGGGAAGTCAATGAAGCCGGAGAAGGTTCACTCCTGGTCGCCCGGTTCCCACCCGCCCGGGGCCCCCGAGCGGTGGCGCTCCCGGCGGTCGCCGAGCACACGGGCGGGCACCCCTCCGACGACGGCCCAGGCAGGCACGTCGCGGGTGACGACGGCGCCCATGCCCACCACGGCGTGGTCCCCCACGGTGACGCCATCCGTCACGCCCGCGTTGGCACCTATCCACACATCCGCGCCCAGGGTGATGCCCTGGGAAGTCACGGGCTGCTCTCTCACGGGGCGGTCCGGGGCGAGGCCATGGTCGAAGGCGTAGAGGGTGGCGCCGGTGGCGATGCGGGTGCCCTCGCCGATGCGGATGCCGCCCGCGCCGCCGTCCAGGCTCACTCGGGCGTTGAGGCTCACGCGAGGCCCGAGGACGACGGGGCCATGGACGAAGGCGTCCGCGGCGATGCTGCACCCGGGGCCGATGACGACGGCGCGGCCGGGCTCGGCGAAGATGCGGGCCTGCGGGGCGATGAAACAGCCCTCGGCGATTTCGACGGTCTCCAGCTCACGCAAGAGGTCCTGCACCTCGCGCTGCCAGGCGTCCGCCCACGCGCGGTGGCGGGGCTTGAGGGAGAAATAGAGCCACGGCATCCACGAGAGCCGGAGCTTGTGCTGCTCACGGCGGAGCGCGTCCAGGTCCACGGCCCCTGCCTACCATGAGCCCTGGGGGTTCGTGGTGGGTGCCGGGAGGGCGAGCGCCTGCCCGAGGCGCGGTGACGGACTGCCTCCCGCGAAGCGCGCCTCGAGCGGACGGACGCGCCTGGCGCCCCACTCAGTGCCGGGGCTCCACGGTGAAGTGGCAGCGCTCGCGCTCGGCGGCGATGACGTCGGTGTCGACGGGGACGGGCTCCAGGCGCAGGACGAGGTCATCCGGCTCCCAGCGGTAGGGCTCGCCGTTGAGCGACACGCGGCCCTCGGCCACGGCGCGCGTGGCTTCGAGCAGGGGCAGGTGGGCCAGGTCTCTCATCATCGCCTCGAAGCGGCCCTGACGCGCGGGGTCGACGAAGCGGAAGCGGGCCCGGGCGACCACGGCGAGGTGGTACCACATGGGGCGTGAGGCGACGCCCGCGAGGCCGAGGCGTCTGGCCATCAGGACGAACATCTCCGTGGCCTCGCGCGCGAGGCCGAGGCCGGGGACGTCCTGGCCCGGGAGCTGGGGGCGGCGCTCGCTGAAGCGTGCTCGGGGGTGACGCAGGCTGAGCCAGTTGACGAAGAAGAAGGGTTCGCCCGCGATGGTGCGTCGCTCCACCACGGCGTCGACGAGCAGGTGTTCTTGTCCGCCCGCGCGGCCCAGCACCTTGATGCGGTCTCCGACGCCGGTGGAGCCCACCTCCACGCGAGGTCGGCTGTAGCCCAGTCGCTCCACCTGCCAGAGGAGGCCGTAGCGGAAGAGGGCGTACTCCAGGGACTGCGCCGTGTAGAAGCCGAGCACGCGGGGCTGCACCGCGCCGCCCAGGCCGAGCGAGCCCTCCAGGTCCTCCAGCGTCAGCGGCTCATCGAGCGGCTCACCTTCCTGCGAGAGGAGGCGGGAGATGCGCTGATAGCGGGCGCTGAGCGGGTCATAGCGGTCCTTGATGCGGCGCCCACCCATGTCGGACAGCACGAGCACGGTGCCGGCGAAGACCTTCCACGACTCGGCGTGGTAGCCGCCGCCGGGGAGCCAGACGCTCGGCACGCCGCGCAGGGCGCGCGCCAGGAGCTGGTCCCTGCGCCGCGCGCCTTGCACGGTGAGGCCCACGCGTCCGAAGCGGTCACCCGCGAGCACGTCACAGCCGGCGATGACGAAGGCGAGGTCGGGCTTGGGCATGCGCGACAGCGTGGCCTCGAGCAACGCGAGGTAGCCGTCGTCGGTGACGCCCTCGGGCACGCGGGTCTCGTCGACGCCTTCGGGCAGTGCGCCCCAGTCGCTGCCGGAGAGTGAGCCAATCCAGACCTTGGGATGTCCGGCGAGACATTCGGCGGTGCCATCGGGAGGATGGGCGTCGAGGTCGAGGACGACAGTCTGTCCTTCGTAGCCATCGGCGTTGAGTGAAGCGAGCGCGACGGCGATGTCATTGACGGCGCAGAAGCCACCGCCGCGGCCGGGGGCGGCATGGTGGAAGCCGCCGGACATGTTGACGACGGGGCCTCTGCGGCCGAAAGCGAGGCGCGCGGCGCCGAGGGTGCCTCCGCAGACGAGGCGCACGTTGGACAGGAGGGTGTCCACGGGCACTTCGGACGGGTCGACGGCGTAGATGCGCGCGAGGGTCTCCGGAAGGCTGAGTGACTCCAGATAGGAGGCGTCGTGGATGCGGGACATCTCCGCGTAGCTCACGGGCCTGGGTCGGTGCACGTCCGAGGGACGGACGACGTGTTTCTCCAGCAGGTACCAGGTGGTGAAGTCGACGCCGCGCGGTTCGACGCCGACGGTGGACTCGATGCCGGTGAGGGGGAGTCGGTAGTCCTCGTCGTAGAAGATGGGGACGTGCTCGCTGCGCAGCGAAGGGAACCACCGACCCAGCCAGCTCCACACGCTCATTCCGCGAACCTCACGGGAGAGGGGAACGGTCGCGGTGGGGAGGGACGGGAGAGACGACGCACGGGGTCACGACTTTCGCCCAGAGGACGCCGCGTGGGGGCTTTTTCGTGAGGCCTGGCGTGGGGATGCGTTCGTGTCCGACGCTGGGAACTGATGCCCTCTCGGTCTCCTAGAGACCGAGCAGCCCTGCTGGACGAGTCGTTGGCCTACTTCTGCACGGAGAGGATGAGCCACCGGGCGATGTCACTCCACCTCGCGGCGCGTCTCTTCACGCAGGGCTGGGCTGCGACGTCGCAGGCCACGCGCGACGAGCGCCGTCAGCAGCGCCCATGCGAGCCCCGCCACCCAGCCGCCCAGCACGTCCGTGGGATAGTGCACCCCCAGGTACACCCGCGTCAGTCCCACCAGTAGCGGGAGCAGCAGCGCCACCGTGAGGATGTATGCCTTCACGCGCCTGCTCTCCGCGAGCTGCGCCAGGAGCGCGCCCAGCGTGAGGTACACGATGGCCGACAACATCGCGTGTCCACTCGGGAAGCTTGTCGTCATCACTTGCTTCAGGTGAGGCACCACCGAGGGCCGAGGCCGGGAGAAGAACTGCTTCAGCGCACCGTTCAGCAGCGTCCCGCCCACCGTCGCCACGAGCAGCAGCAGCAACGTCCGGTAACGTCGCACCAGCAACAGGAAGCCGCTCACCGCCAGCGTCACCAGGATCAACACCGGCGCGCCCCCCAGTGATGTCACGTCCTCTGCGGAGAGCCGCAACCACCACGGCCCCCTCGGCACCAGCGGATCCTCTGGACTTCGCAGCGCTCGCAACACCCGTTCGTCGAAGTCCTGAGTCTCCCCCTCCGACACCTCGTCCGACAACGCGATGAACCCCAGACAGCACACGCCCAGCAACAGCAGCATCCCGAAGAGCCGCGTCACCGCCACATTCTGCTGGGACATCCTCGCCCACAAGCCTCGCCACATATCCCCGACACTATGCCTGGGCCCGCGCATGGAGGCCCGCATGACGTGCGGACTGTCGCCTCGCGGGCTCCGGACTCGGTACCGGAACCCACGGACGTGTCCTCAGGGCGTCAACGGGAACGGCGTGCCCGCGCTCGCCTGACCCTCGGGCTTCACCACCGCGAGCGACACCTTCTCCGCCCCGGAGTCCTTCGCCAGTTGCATCACCTTCATCACGTCCGCGTACGTGAGCGACTGGTCCACCTTGAGCAACAACCGCCGCCGAGGCACTTGCGTCAGCTCGGCCTTGAGCTTCGCCTGAAGGACGCGCTCGTCCGGATAGGCCTCGGATTCCACGAACAGCTTTCGGTCCGGAGTCACCGAGAGGATCAACGGGTCGGGCCCATCCTCCTCCTCGATGTGCTTCGCCTGGGGAAGTTCCACTTCCTTGCCTCGCTTCATCATGGGCGTCACCACCATGAAGATGATGAGGAGGACGAGCACCACGTCGACCAGGGGAGTGACGTTGATGTCACTCTTCATTCCACCCCGGCCACCACCGCTGGACATGCCCATGCGCGACTGCTCCTTGCGTAGAAGGGACAGTCACAGTGGTACACGCGCACGAAGACCCGTTGGCGGGCGGACGTCCCGCGTCGGGTCATCGTTCCGTCACGACGCGGGCGTGGACGCCACGAAGGGGACGGACATCAACAAGCTCCTGACTGAGCGCCAGCAGCGATAGAACCACGCCATGCCCACTCGATTCTTCGACCTTGCCGAGAACGTTCAGGCCGGGAGCTGGTACCTGGGGGACCCCGAAGACGAACGAGGCCAGGAAGTGGAGGACCCATGGAGCTTCAGGGCGGGGCGGCCTGTCCAAATCAAAGGCCCTCTAAAAATACCCATTGATGAGCCAGGCAAGGCACTGGACTTCTCCACGGCGGGCGTGGGCGTGACGCCCGTGGTCCACGTCAGGGTTGCGGAGATCTTCAAGGAACTGGCCCCCGATGACGTGCAGTTCATCCCCGTGTCCATCAAGGGGCACCCGGACCAGTACCTCATCCTCGTGGCCACGAAGCTCATCCGCTGCATCGATGACGCAGCGTCCAGGGTGCAGCGCTGGGAGCCGGAGGATGGACTCCCCGAGAAGGTAGGCCAGTACTACGCCGTCGATGACATGCGCATCGACCTCGGGAAGGTGGGAGATGCCAAGGTCTTCCGCACGGAAGGCTGGGACATCGCGCTCATCGTCTCCGAGGACATCAAGAAGGCTTTGGAGCGCGCGAAGGCTACCGGCGTGAAGTTCTCACCGGTGTAGTTTCTTGGGGTCTTCTACCTGCGAAGCCGGAGCCGGTCCTGTCCCGCGCTGCCCAGGGCCGCGCCGAGCACGCAGAAGAAGTGCAGCACGAGGCCGGGGAAGATGAAGAACCAGTAGCCCGCGCCGACGAAGCAGAACCACAGGATGGCTCGGAACAACTGCCCCTTGTAGAGCTGGCCCAGGCCCGGGAAGAAGAACGACAACACCCCGGCAATCAAGGGGTTGAAACGGCGCTCGCGGATGATGTCGGTGGTCATGTCGGCCTCCAATCCTCCCCTCTTAAAAGCGGGCTCCTCGAAACGAAAATCCCGCCCGTCCCTCAGGGCACCGGCCGAGCAGACGGGGCGGGCGTCAACACCATCCCATCCAGGACACCATACGCATAGGCCGCCGCGAAGGCATAGGCGCCCACCAGGTACGTCACGTTGAGCGTCCGCGCCGTCCCCGCGTCACTCGCGCTGTAGCGGCCGTCCGGCCCTCGCATGGAAAGCGAGGCCCCCAACGAGACTCCCGCCGCCGCGAGCCCCAACCCCTGTGTCACCGCCATCACCGCGCCCATTCCCGAGCGCCCATGCTTGAAGTGCCCCACCCCCAACGGCGCCAGATACCAGGCCCGCGTCGGCATCGGCGAAGCGGGCACCGCGACCTGGCCCACGGGGTCGACGATGGGCGTCGGCGGTGGGAGCAGTCGAGGACGTCGCTCCGCGCTCAGCTCCGCGATGCGCGCCTGGTGCTGCACACGCGCACGCTCCACGAAGGCGAGGAAGTCCGGCGGATACAGCAGCGGGTCCAGCACCGCGTCACCGTGCACGGCCAGCCCTCGCACCACCTCGTCCTCCGCCCGGGCGAGTTCCTCCTGCGCATGGTAGGTGGCCGCGAGCAGCAGGTGCGCGTCCGCCTCCAACGCGTCTCCGTCGAGCCGCAGTGGATAGAGCAGGGACTCCAGCTCCGCGCGAGCCTGGGACAGCTCGCCGGACTGGTAGGCACCGCGCGCGCCGTCGAGCGGGGTGGCCGCGAGCACAGTCATCAACAAGGCCGCGCCCATCACGGCGTCACGTCCAGCGTCACTTCGAGACGACGACCAGCCACCACGTCCACCTCTCGCTGCAAGGGAGGCGCACCCGCCCGGCGCGCCGTCACCGTGTGTCGCCCATGTTCGACGGCCACGGGGCCAGGGAGGGGCGCGACGCCCACCTCCCGGCCATCCAAGAAGAGCCGCGCACCCACGGGCGCCAGGATGAGCACCTCCGCCTTGCGCAACGGCAACACCACGTCACGCACCACCGTCTCTCCGGGTGCGAGCGTCACCACCTGGTCGACCTCGTCACACAGCGGGTTGACGAAGCGCAACTGGTAGGTCCCCGGTGGCAGCGAGAGTTCACGTACGCGCGGCGTGTAGCCCCGACTCTCGCCATTCACGAACACCTCCGCCCACGGACGCGCCGTCACCTTCAGCACGGCGGGACGCGCAGGGACAGTGGTTCCCGCGCTTGGGCTCGTCGTCGGCACCAGGGCATCGGAGACGGTGATTCCCATGTCCGGGCTCTTCATCGGCGCTGGGGACTGGGACGCCTCAACGGGCTCCCCTCTCGTCGAATGTCTCGTCGGCGCTGGGGACCCGCCGGGCTTCGCTGGGGCCACTTCCTCCGAACGTCCCGTCGGCGCAGGTGACTCGCCGGGCTTCGTGGGGCGCTCTGTCCGTGGAGCAGGTGGCTCACTGACACCCGAGGGAGCACGAGACCGCTCGTCGACGGAGGTGGAGGAGGAGCCATCCACGGGCACCGTCTCTGGGGACACCTGCGCTGACGGAGACTCCGCACCACGCGACGGCGTCCCTCGTTCAATTGCCTGAGGCGTCTCCACCGCGGAAGAGCCATCACCCGCCCGCTGTGCGGACTTCGCTCGCTCGGCGGTGATGGCTTCGCTCGAAGGCTCGGTGACGCGCGCCCCTTCCACTCCGGAAGTCCCGCTCCGTCGAACCAGCGTCCATCCACCCCACCCCACCGCCGCGCAGAGCACGAGCCCCGTGCCCACGGCGCCAGCCTGCCACCCGGAGCGCCTCGGCCGCTTGCGCAACAGCGCCACCACTTCGGCGGAGGTCGGCTCCAGCACCAGCGCGGCGTTGAGGACCTTCGCGGCCCGCGCGCCCTCGCCGCGCGCCAGCAAGCCACGCCCCTCCTCCAGCAATCTCTCGAAGCGCTCCCGACGCCATCGGGAAACAACCGCCACCGGGTTTCCCAAGAACTCCCGAGCCACCTCCGCGGGCGGCCCCACCCCGCGCTGAAGCAACTCCTCCAACGCCGCCGCGAGCACGGCCCCGTCACGAGGCCTGTCCCGCGCGTCTTTCTCCAGACACCGCGCCACCAGCGACGCCAGCGGCTCGGGTGTGCCCGGCACCACCTCCGTCAGCGACGGCGCCTCCTTCGTCATCACCGACGCGGCCAGATGCGCCGCGCCCTTGCCCGCGTGCGGCGTCGTCCCCGAGCACAGCTCGAACAGGATGACCCCCACCGCGTACACATCCGAAGCGGGCGAGTACGCGCCCGTGTCGATGCGCTCGGGCGCCATGTACGGCAGCGAGCCCGTCACCGCCCCGGTGCTCGTCAGTCGCTCCTGGTCCTCCAGCGCGGCGAGCCCGAAGTCGGCCAGCTTCAGCGGCCCTCCCTCCGCCACCAGCACGTTGTCGGGCTTAACGTCGCGGTGGACGATGCCGCGCGCATGCGCCGCCGCCAGCGCCCGGGCGAGTTCCCAACCCAGCACCATCACCGCCTCGGGCGGCACCGGCGACAGCCTCCCCGCCAGCGCGCGCAGGTCCTCGCCCCGCACCCACTCACAGACGAGAAACGGGCCATGCGCCCCGTCCTCGCCGTAGTCGTGAACCTCCAGGACGTTGGGATGGTGGAGGGACGCAGCCAGCTCCGCTTCCCTGCGGAAGCGCTCAGCGCGGCCCGTGCCACCTCCCGGGTGCATCCGCTTCAGCGCCACCGGGCGCGACAGCCGCAGGTCCGTGGCCAGGAAGACCGTGGCCATTCCCCCACGCCCCAACTCCCGCTCGAGTCGGTAGCGGCCCGCAAGCACCTCACCCGTCATCACCCGCGCATTCTCCGGGAGCGCGCCCCCGCGAGCAACCCGGCGGATTACAGCGACAGCCGACAGGCC